>DATLYY010000061.1 GCA_035574275.1 Verrucomicrobiia bacterium | reverse complement strand
TAAACGGTCAGATGGAAGCAAAAAAATTTGAACTTTTAACCGGTTGCAAAACGAAAAAGGAGGAATTATGTTTTTACGGAAATGGACATTTGGAAAGGTTGCTGTCGGCCTTTTGGTGGCGGCTTTTTTGGTGCTGGGCGGGATTAATGTGATGGGGCTGGTGCAAGGCCAAAAGGCCATCAAGGAAGCGGAAGCCCGGCTCTGCACACTTCAGATCTGGAAATTCCACGCAGCGTTAGGTGGCGGTAAACAAAGCGAGGGTTGTCCCAGCGACGCTGTGACTTGTTTTATCGCAAGTTGGGGGGATAATGATGAGAAGTTTTAATCTCTTATTTCCCAAAAAACAAACCCCGGCTCAAAGCCGGGGTTTGTTCGGCCTCCTCGCATTATTGACGATAATTCCGTCCTGCGCCTTGGCCGTTGATTTTAACGCCAATTTTTCCCTGTCGGGAAAAGTGGCGCTGACGGATTCCATCGTGAAATTCGCATTCATTAAAACGGCTCAAGTGGGGCCTTCGGGCCGGATTGTGAGCGTCTGCGCCGGGTTTAAGAAAGTTGGCGTGCGCCACTACGCCGGTTTAAGGATTTATTCCGCCGCCGGTTCATTGCAAAAGCACGTAAGCATCAAGAACCTTAGAAAGATGGTCGAGCAATGGTCAAACCGCTATTTGGTAAACTTGCTTGATGCCGTGGAAAATCATAAAGGAGATCTCATTGCCACCTCGTCCCGCCACCTCCTTTTTTTCGACCGATCTGGTGTCTTGCACAAAGCCATCGAACTGAGCAACTTGAGCAAACTAGACAAAGAACTGGCGAATGCGGGCGGTTTACAGGAGGCCAGAGAGGTTATAACAAAAAAAGGAACATGGAAAAGTATCTACCAAGTGGATGTTGGCCCTAACGGCGAAATTGTTGGCGCCGGGCCCGGCCATCCTCAACCCCACTGCCTTCATACTTTTGATTCGACCGGTCGGCTGCTGAAAGATTTTTTGCTTCTCGAACCGGAGTATGCCGACTATTACAATTTTGAGGGGCTTGACGTCGATTCTTTGGGGGATATTTGGTGCGTTTTTGACCCGTTTTATAAGGTTTTTCATTATGGAATGGATGGTACCTCGAAAGGCGAGATACTCGGTAAATCCTCCGTTTTTAAGTCGCCCCAAGACCGAAAAGCTCCCTCCTCCACAAAGAAGTGGTTGCGTTGGCTTAAAAGTTGGACGCCGGTGGTGGATTGCGCCGCCACCCAAAGCGGTTATGTAATATTGGTAATGCTAGCGGGCGAGGCGGGCAAACCCTATATGAAAAGCTACGACCCGGAGGGGGATATGTACGAAGGCGGGTTTTTCATCGACATCTACGACCGGGAAGGGAATATGATAACCGGGGGGCTACACACGCCCCACCGCTTCTTATGCGTGGATGACAAGGATAACCTCTGGTTTGACCTGCGTCCCGATACGCCGGAGAACCCCGGCCCCCCCTTGAGCAAGGGGCGTTCCAAACCGGAAAAGGAGCCGACCGCCGTTTTGGGGAAGTTTCGGCTGAAGCTGCCGCCGGCTGCCCGTAAGGCGGAAACCAAATAAAGAAAGGGTCTATGGACAGCACCGCCCTTGCCGACTACGTCCGTCTCTTGCATGCAGGTTGGGTTGGTTTTGTCCTTCTCGGCTTTTTCTGGACTTTGTCGGCCTTCTTCTTTCATCGGCGTTTTTTCGATTATTTCTGGTTTCGCACCGTTCACCTCCTGGCGGCTGTTTCCGCCACGCTCCTCCCGATTCTGGGCTTGTATTGCCCCTTGACCTTTCTGGAGTTTTCCCTTCGCGTTGATTTAGACACCTTTCCAACCGGCGGATTTATCCTCTATTACCTAGGCAAACTTCTGGGCAATCCGGCCGGATTGGCCCTCTTCGTCCGCTTGGCCACCTGGACAATCTTTTTGACCACCGTGGCGGCCTACTTTTTGCGGCCCCCCGAACGGGCGGAAAGATGGTTTGAACGAGTCTTTTCAAGCCGGCGAAAGCCGCGGACCGGACAGCTTTCGCCTTGATTTAATCAAGCCAAAAACGACTCAAGCGTTTTCCTCCATCATTTCCACCGGAGGAACCAGAGTCGAAGTTTCCTCCTCGCCGGAAACCTTGACGGCCCGGTAGCGCTCCAAGCCGGTGCCGGCCGGAATCAAGCGGCCGATGATTACGTTTTCCTTCAAGCCCAAAAGATGATCCGTCTTGCCGGCAATCGCCGCCTCGGTCAAAACCTTGGTGGTTTCCTGGAAGGAGGCGGCGGAAATGAAGCTTTCCGTGGTGAGCGAGGCCCGTGTGATGCCCAAAAGGAGCGGCTGGAAGGTCGCCGGCTCCAGCCCTTCGGCTATCGCCCGCTCGTTTTCCTCCCGGAAGCGGTAGCGGTCCACCTGTTCCCCCTCGAGGAAGTTGGTGCCGCCCGGTTCTTCCACGCGGACTTTCTGCAGCATCTGGCGCACGATGATTTCAATATGCTTGTCGTTTATTTTGACGCCTTGGATGCGGTACACCTCCTGGATTTCGTTCACCAGATATTCCTGCACCGCCTCCGGCCCCTTGATGCGCAGAATGTCGTGCGGATCCACCGGCCCTTCGCAAAGCCGGTCCCCCGCGCGGACCCGGTCCCCGGCATGGACGAGCATGTGCTTGCCGTGCGGCACGGGATATTCCCGGTCCACGCCGGCGTCGCCGCGGACAAACACCTGCATCTGCCCGCGGACCACTTTGCCGAACTCCACAAACCCGTCAATTTCGGAAACCACGGCCGGGTCGCGCGGCTTGCGGGCCTCAAAAAGCTCCGCCACCCGCGGCAGCCCGCCGGTGATGTCCCGCGTCTTGGAAATCTCCCGCGGGATTTTTACCAACGACTCCCCGGGACCGATTTCCTGGCCTTCGTTGACCGCCAGATGGGCGCCGGTCGGAATGGCATAGCTGCCAACTTTCTTTCCTTTGTCCGTGATGTGCACGTGCGGCCGCAAGGTCTTGTCCCGCTGCTCAATGATCACCCGCTGGCGCAAGCCCGTCGTCTCGTCCAGCTCCTCGCGGAAGGTGACGTCCTCGAGGACGTCGGAAAACTCCACCTTGCCGCCGTGTTCCGAGAGGATGGTGGAGGTGTAGGGATCCCATTCAAAAAGCGCCGCATCCTTTTTCACCCGGTCGCCGCCCGAAACCCGCAAAACCCCGGCGTAGGGGACGTGGTAGCGGGAGCGCACCCGCCCCTCATCGTCCGTGATGGTGATTTCCCCGTCGCGGGAAAGCACCACCCGCTCCCCGTCGGAGCGGACAACGGCCCGGATGTTTTTGAAATTCACCGTGCCGTCCGATTTAGCCAGAACCTTGGACTGCTCGGCGATGCGCGCCGCCGTTCCGCCAATGTGGAAGGTGCGGAGCGTTAACTGGGTGCCCGGCTCGCCGATCGACTGCGCGGCGATGACGCCCACGGCATCCCCCAAATCCGCCATCCGGCCGGTCGCCAGATTCCGCCCGTAGCATTTGATGCAGGTTCCCCGGCGGGACTCGCAGGTCAAAACGGAGCGGATCATTACCGTCTCCAGTCCGGACTCGTCAATGCGTGCCGCCGCCTCCTCGTTGATCTCCTCCCCGGCGCTGACTATGGTTTCGTCGGTAATGGGGTCAACGACATCCTCAAGCGCGACCCGACCCAAAATCCGGTCTTTAAGGGATTCGATGACCTCCTCCCCCTCCTTCAAGGCCGAAGTGGTAAGCCCCAAAATCGTGCCGCAGTCCTCTTCCGTGATGATGACGTCCTGGGCGACGTCAACGAGTCGGCGGGTGAGGTACCCGGCGTCGGCGGTTTTTAAGGCCGTGTCCGCCAGCCCCTTTCTCGCCCCGTGCGTGGAGATGAAGTACTCCAGAACGGTAAGCCCTTCGCGGAAGTTCGCCACGATGGGGGATTCGATGATTTCGCCGATCTGCCCGGTGATTTTCTTCTGCGGCTTGGCCATCAGCCCGCGCATCCCCGCCAGCTGGCGGATCTGCTCCTTGGAACCGCGCGCCCCGGAATCGGCCATCATAAAAACCGGGTTGAAGCCGAAATTGATGTTTTTCAACCGCTCGAACATCCGCTCCGCGACTTCCGTGGTGGTGTGCGTCCAGGTGTCGATCACCTTGTTGTACCGCTCTCCGTTGGTGATGACCCCCCGCTCGTACTGCTTCTGGATGCGGTCCACTTCTTTCTGCGCCCGGCCGACCAGCTCCCCCTTCTCCGGCGGTATCAGCATATCCTCGATGCCGACCGTAACCCCGGCCAGGGTCGCCTGTTCGAAACCGGCTTGTTTCAACTGGTCCAAAAACAAGGCCGTGCGGTAGGGCCCCAACTGCCGGAAGGCCTGCGAGACCAGCTCTTCAAGATTCGATTTCCCGGCCACTTGGTTGAAAAAGCCGATCTCCGGCGGGACGATGAAATTGAAAATCACCCGCCCGGGCGTGGTGGTGACAAGCTCTTTGCCGATTCGCACCTTGACACGGGCGTGCAGCCCGACGGTGTCCTGGTGATAGGCCGCCAGGGCCTCGTCCGGGGAGGAAAAAATCATCCCCTCCCCCTTGTCTCCCGGGCGTTCCTTGGTCAAATAATAACAGCCCAAAACGATATCCTGCGACGGGGTGGCAATCGGCCGGCCGGAGGAGGGGGACAACAAATTGTTTACCGAAAGCATCAAAATTTTCGCTTCCAATTGCGCCTCGAAGGAAAGCGGCACGTGCACGGCCATCTGGTCCCCGTCGAAATCGGCGTTGAAGGCCGCGCAGACGAGCGGGTGCAGCCGGATTGCTTTTCCTTCGACCAGGACCGGATAGAACGCCTGGATCCCCAGCCGGTGCAAGGTCGGCGCCCGGTTCAGCATCACGGGATGGTCGGCGATAACTTCTTCGAGGATGTCCCAGACCTCGGGGCGTTCCCGCTCCACCAGTTTTTTGGCGGATTTTACCGTCTGGACGTACCCCTTCTCCTCCAGCTTCATGATGATAAACGGTTTGAAAAGTTCCAGCGCCATGTTCTTGGGGAGCCCGCACTGGTGCATTTTTAATTCCGGGCCGACCACGATGACCGAGCGGCCGGAATAGTCCACCCGCTTTCCCAAGAGATTCTGGCGGAAGCGTCCCTGTTTCCCCTTGAGCAAATCGGAAAGGGACTTGAGCGGCCGTTTGGTATCGCCGCGCACGGAATGGGTGCGGCGGCCGTTGTCGAGGAGCGCATCGACGGCTTCCTGCAGCATTCGCTTCTCGTTGCGCAGAATCACTTCGGGGGCGCGGATTTCGATAAGCTTTTTCAACCGATTGTTCCGGTTGATCACCCGGCGGTACAAATCATTCAAATCGGAGGTGGCGAAGCGCCCCCCCTCGAGAGGAACGAGCGGCCGCAAATCGGGGGGGATGACCGGCAAAACGTCCAAAATCATCCAGTCCGGCCGGTTTTTCGACTGCCGGAGCGACTCGATGACCCGCAACCGCTTGAGCATATCCTTCTTCCGCTGGGCGGAGGTCTCCACCTTTACGCGGGAGCGCAAATCGAGCGAAAGCTCCTCGATATCCATCTGGGAAAGAAGCTCCTTGACCGCCGTTGCCCCCATCTTGGCGGTAAACTCCTTCCCTTCCTCCACAAGCTTTTGATGGTCCTCCTCGCTCACCAGATCCATGCTCTTGAAACCGGAGTTCCCCGGGTCGATCATCACGTACGACTCGTAGTACAAAACCCGCTCCAAATCCCGGATGGACAAATCGAGCAGATACCCGATGCGGGAGGGAATCGACTTGAAATACCAGATGTGGGAAACCGGCACGGCGAGCTCGATGTGCCCCATCCGTTCCCGGCGGACCTTGGAATGGGTGACTTCCACCCCGCAGCGGTCGCAGACGATGCCGCGGAAGCGGATCCGCTTGTACTTGCCGCAGGAGCATTCCCAGTCCTTGACGGGCCCGAAAATCCGCTCGCAGAAAAGCCCGTCCCGCTCCGGCTTGAAGGAGCGGTAGTTGATGGTCTCCGGCTTGGTCACCTCGCCGTACGACCAGCTCCGGATGGTCTCCGGGCTGGCGAGCTGGATCCGGATGGCCGAAAAATCGGACGGCTTGCGGGACGGCACCCGCAGATTGAAATCAACCATGTTCTTCTCCTATTCCGACCGGAGCTGTTCCACCAGCTCCACGTCCATGCCCAAACTTTTAAGTTCCTGCACCAACACGTTGAACGACTCCGGAATCCCCGGCTCTGGGGGATTTTCCCCCTTGACGATCGATTCGTAAATCCGCGACCGTCCGGAGACGTCGTCCGACTTGACCGTCAGAATCTCCTGAAGGGTGAAGGCCGCCCCGTACGCCTCGAGCGCCCAGACCTCCATCTCGCCGAAGCGCTGCCCGCCGAACTGCGCCTTGCCCCCCAAAGGCTGCTGGGTGACCAATGAGTAGGGGCCGATGGAGCGGGCGTGAATCTTGTCGTCCACCAGGTGCGAAAGTTTCATCATATAGATGTAGCCGACGGTGACCGGGTTGTCGAACGGCTCCCCGGAGCGCCCGTCGTGCAAAGTGATTTTTCCCGATTCCGGCAGCCCGGCCTGCTTCAACGCCGCCTGGATATCCTCCTCCCGCGCCCCGTCAAAAACCGGGCTGGCGACGTGCCAGCCTAACTTGTGGGCGGCCCAACCCAAATGCGTTTCCAGAATCTGGCCGACGTTCATCCGCGAGGGAACGCCGAGGGGGTTTAAAACGATGTCCACCGGCGTGCCATCAGGCAAGTAGGGCATGTCTTCAACGGGAACGACCCGCGCGACGACCCCCTTGTTCCCGTGCCGCCCGGCCATCTTGTCGCCGACCGAAACCTTCCGCTTGGTGGCAATGCGCACTTTGACCAGCTGCACCACGCCGGGGGGCAGCTCCGCCCCCCGCTGGATCTTGTCGATTTCGTTTTCCAGCTGCCGGTCCAGCTGCTCTAAAAGCTGGTTCGATTTTTCGATTACCGCCATCCCCCGCCGGTCGGCCGATTTGTTGCCGGAAAGCCCCTCGCCGGCGGCAATGTCGGACAAGTCCAAATCCCGGAAAACCTCTTCCCGGAACTTCACCCCGGCCCGGATGATGACGTCCCCCTTGGAATTGCGGACCGTGTTGGCCGTTTCCCCTTCGAGTATTTCCGAAAGCCTTTGATTGCGGAGGGTCAAAACGTCCTCTTTCTTCTTGGCGAATTTCTTTTTCAGCTTGGCGATCTCCGCTTTCTCCTGCCGGCGGGAGGCCTCCGTCCGCTCCTTGCGGGAGAAAACCCGGGTGTCGATCACCACCCCTTTCATCCCCGGAGGCGCCTTGAGCGAGGCGTCCCGCACATCCCCGGCCTTTTCGCCGAAGATGGCGCGTAGAAGCCGCTCCTCCGGGGAAAGCTCCGTCTCCCCCTTGGGAGTGACCTTGCCGACGAGGATGTCGCCGGACTCCACTTCCGCCCCCACCCGCACCACGCCCCGGTCATCCAGATTGGCGACCGCCTCCTCCGAGACGTTGGGGATTTCACGGGTCAGCTCCTCGGCCCCCCGCTTGGTGTCCCGCACCTGCAGTTCGAACTCCTCGATATGGATGGAGGTGAAAACGTCATCCGTCACCATCCGCTCGGAAAGCACGATGGCATCCTCAAAGTTGTATCCCCGCCAGGGCATGAAGGCCACCAAAACGTTGGCCCCCAAGGCAAGCTCCCCTTGCTCGGTGGCCGGCCCGTCCGCAATCACCTGTCCCGCCTCGACCCGTTCTCCCAAAGCGACGATCGGCTTCTGCTGCAGGCAGGTATCCTGGTTGGAGCGCTGGAATTTCGTGAGCTCATATTCGTCCACTTCCGAAAAATCCTCCTCCTTGGCGCTGCGGCCGGAAGGGGCGATGACGATCCGTTCGGCGGTGACGGATTGTACGACGCCGCCGCGGCGGGCGGTCACGAGCCCGCCGGAATCCACGGCTGCCTTTCCTTCGATGCCGGTGCCGACCACCGGCGCCTGGGCGATTAAAAGCGGCACCGCCTGGCGCTGCATGTTGGAACCCATCAAGGCACGGTTGGCGTCGTCATGCTCCAGAAACGGAATCAAAGCCGCCGCCACGGAGACCAATTGCTTGGGGGAAACGTCCATGAAATGCACCTCTTCCGGCGCAACCACCGGAAACTCCCCCTTGCTGCGCGCCTTGACCAAGTTATTGACGAAACGGCCGCTTTTGTCCAACGGCTCGTTTGCCTGGGCGATGATGTACTTATCTTCTTTATCGGCGGTCAAATACTCGATTTCCTCGGTAACCCTCCCGTTTTTCACCTTCCGGTACGGCGTCTCTAAAAAACCGTGGCGGTTGATCCGGACGTAGGTGGAAAGGGAGGCGATAAGCCCGATGTTCGGCCCTTCCGGCGTCTCGATCGGGCAGATCCGCCCGTAGTGGGTGTGGTGCACATCTCGGACTTCGAAGCCCGCCCGCTCGCGGGTCAAGCCGCCCGGGCCCAAAGCCGAAAGACGGCGTTTGTGCGTCAGTTCGGCCAAGGGATTGGTCTGGTCCATAAACTGCGAAAGCTGCGAGGAGCCGAAAAACGCCTCCACGACCGAGCTCACGGTCCGGGCGTTGACCAAATCGTGCGGGGTGATGTTCTCGGTGTCCTTCAAGCTCATCCGCTCCCGAATCGTGCGGGCCATGCGGGATAAACCGACGGAAAATTGATTGGACAGAAGTTCGCCGACCGTCCGCGCCCGGCGGTTGCCTAAATGGTCGATGTCATCCACGGCCCCCTCGCCGTTCCGCAAAGCCAAAAGATAGCGCAGAATGGCCAGAAAATCCTTCCTGTCCAACGTGGTTTGGGAAAGCGGAATGTTCAAGCCGAGCCGGGTGTTGATCATGTACCGGCCGACGTCCCCCAAATCGTAGCGCTTGGCGGAGAAAAACAGCTTGTCCAAAAGCGTCTGGGCCGCCTCTTCGGTCGGCTCCTCGCCGGAGGGGCGCAAAAGATTGTAAATTTTCGCCAAGGCCTCCTTGGAATTCGTGGAGGGGTCTTTTTTCAGCGTGTTGAAAACCACCCCGGCATCCTTGGTCAAATCGCTGGTGATGATTTTGATTTTGCCTGCCTTTGAAGCGGCCAAAAGCTCCGCCTGCTCCTCGGTGACCCGGTCCCCGGCGGAAACAATTGCCTCGCCGGTTTCCTTGTCCACGAGGGTGGTGGCGGACACCTTGCCGACCAGGCGGGCCGATTTCTTCCCGGGCGAAAGCTCAAAATTTTCCGTTTCGTAAAAAATGGATACGATATCCTCGTCGTCCGTGTACCCCAAGGCCCGCAAAAGGGTGGTTCCGGGCAGCTTCCGCCGGGTGTCGATGTGCACATACAGGATGTCGTTGACGTCCACCACAAATTCGACCCAGGAGCCCCGGAAGGGGATGATCCGGGCGGAGTAAATCTCCTTTCCGTTCGGGTGCATCTCCTCGTCGAAGAAAACCCCCGGCGAACGGTGCAGCTGGGAAACAATCACCCGCTCGGCACCGTTGATGATGAAAGTCCCCCGGTCGGTTATCAAGGGAAGCTCCCCCAGGAAAACGTCCTGCTCCAGGATGTCCTTGGCTTTTTTCTCTTTTCCTTCGCCGGTCTTGGTGACCAGCCGAAGGGTGGCTTTGAGCGGCGCGGCGTAGGTCATGTTCCGCTCCTGGCACTCCCGTATCGTGTAGCGCGGCTCCCCCACGCTGTAGCGCACGAACTCCAGCCCGTAATTCTCGTGCACGTCCGAGATCGGAAAAACCTCTTCAAAAATCCCCTGCAGGCCGGAGCGCTCCCGCTTCTCCGGTTCGATATCCGCCTGCAAAAACTTCCGGAACGACTCCAGCTGCACCTCGAGGAGGTTGGGCATCTCCGCCACCTCCTTGATGCGGGAATAGCTCTTTCTTTCGCGCAAATCTTTCACCGTTTCACCGTCCTTTTATTTATGGGAAAGGGGCCCAACAATTCCGCTCCGCGCCGCGCCGTCGAAAACCGGCCGGCC
This sequence comes from Verrucomicrobiia bacterium, assembly GCA_035574275.1. Taxonomy (NCBI): domain Bacteria; kingdom Pseudomonadati; phylum Verrucomicrobiota; class Verrucomicrobiia; species Verrucomicrobiia bacterium. Next base: position 3,384 of record DATLYY010000061.1, on the reverse strand, counting down.
AAAAAAGACAAAAGGAGAAGAGGCCGAAAACGGCCCGTTCTCGGTTCCAAACCGCCGGATCCCCCGCTTACTTAATGTCAACCGCGGCGCCGGCTTCAACCAGTTTGTTTTTAATCTGCTCCGCTTCGTCCCGGGAAATGCCTTCTTTGACGGTCTTGGGGGCGCCGTCCACCAGCGCCTTGGCTTCCGCCAGACCGAGGCCGGTGAGCTCCCGGACGACTTTGATGACCTGGATCTTCTTGTCGCCGGCCGAGGTCAAAACGACCGCAAACTCGGTCTTCTCCTCCACCGCCGGGGCCGCCGCCCCGCCGCCCCCCCCCGCCGCCATCGGCACGGCCGCCGTCACGCCGAATTTGTCCTGCAAGCTCTTGGAAAGCTCCGAGAGCTCCAGAACGGTCATCCCCTCGATCATCCCGACTATCTCCTCTACCTTGGACATTACTCCTCCTGTTTATTTTGCGTTTTTTAAACTTTCTACCGCTGTTCCGCTTTTTTCTTGGCCAGTGCGTCGAGGGTCAAAACAAACTGCCGCATCACCCCGTCCAGCGTGCCGATTAAATTGGCAAGGGGGGCCTGGATGGAGCCGACCACCTTGGCCAAAAGCTCCATCTTCCCCGGCAACGCGGCGATTTTGGCCAGCTCCGCGCCGGTGTAAAGCCGCCCGTCGAGGTAAAACGCCCGCACCTTCGGCCGCTCGTTCTTTTTGATGAACTCCGCCAAAACCTTGGCCGCCGCAATCGGGTCTTCCGGGGCAAATGCGATCCCGGTCGGCCCCGCCAGATATTGCTCCAGGCTGGGGAGCTTCGCTTTTTGCGCTGCGAGGTGAATCAGGGTGTTTTTCGCCACCCGGTAGCTCGAATTCCCCGCCCGCAAATTCTTGCGGAGCGTGGTGGCCCCCTCCACCGTGAGGCCGGAAAAATCGGTCAAAAAGAACGAGGGGGACTTCTCGAATTTTTCCGTCAGTTCATCGACGACGGAAATCTTCTCCGGACGCGGTTCGACGATTGTTCTCGGCATATCAGGCGCTCTTTCCCAAAGTCAGAATTTCGTTCGGATCCAGCTTCACCCCCGGCCCCATGGTGGTGGAGAGGGTGGCGGATTTCAAATAGGTTCCCTTCGAGGCGGACGGCTTGGCCTTAACGATGGTGGACAAAAAGTTCTGCGCATTTTCCAAAAGCTGGTTTTCGGCAAAGGAAACCTTGCCGATTGCCGCGCCGATGACCCCCGCCTTGTCCACCCGGTACTCGATTTTACCGGCCTTCAAATCCTTGACGGCTTTGGCCACGTCAAAGGTGACCGTTCCGGCCTTCGGGTTCGGCATCAGCCCGCGCGGTCCCAGAACTTTTCCCAGCTTCCCGACGGAGCCCATCATATCGGGGGTGGCGACAATGGCGTCAAAATCCATCCAGCCGCCGGAAATTTTTTCGACGTATTCATCCGCCCCGGCAAAATCCGCCCCCGCCTGTTCCGCCTCCTTGATTTTTTCCCCCTTGGCGAGGACGAGGACGCGCACCTTCTTTCCCGTGCCGTGGGGCAAAAGCACCGTCCCGCGGACGATTTGATCCGCCTGCTTGGGATCGACGCCGAGCCGCACGGAAACTTCCACCGACTCGTCAAACTTGGCGATTTTGTTTTCCTTGACCAATTTGACCGCCTGGGAAAGCGGATACCGCTTCCCCCGGTCGATTTTGGCCAACGCCGCCTTGTATTTTTTACCGTGTTTCATCCCACCACCTCGATTCCCATGTTCTTCGCCGTCCCCTCGACCATCCGCATGGCGGCCTCGACCGTCGCGGCGTTCAAGTCCGGCATCTTCAACTGGGCGATCTCCTTGACCTGCTGGCGGGTGACTTTCCCCACCTTCACCCGGTTCGGTTCGCCGGACCCCTTCTCCACTTTCGCCGCTTTAATCAAGAGGACGGAAGCCGGCGGCGTCTTGGTGATGAAGGTAAAACTCTTGTCCGAAAAAACGGTGATGATAACCGGAATAATCAAGCCGGACTGGGCCTGCGTTCGGGCGTTAAACTGTTTGCAGAATTCCATGATGTTCACGCCGTGCTGCCCCAGGGCGGGACCGACGGGCGGCGCGGGGTTGGCCGCTCCCGCCGGAATCTGCAATTTTACGTAACCCGTAATCTTTTTCATCTCTTTTTCCTGTCTTTATTCAATCTCTAATCTCTGTCTCAGACGGGTTGAACTTGCAAAAAGTCCAGCTCAACCGGCGTGGGCCGCCCGAAAATCGAAACCATCACTTTCAGCTTCTTCCGTTCCAAATTCACTTCAGAGATCGTTCCGGTAAAATCGGTGAACGGCCCATCCACGACTTTCACCGGGTCGCCGGTCCGGTAGCCGATCTCCTCCGGCTCCGCCACCCGCACCCCCTCCATCTGCCCCATTATCCGCTCCACCTCCTCCGCGCCGATGGGGGCCGGCTTGCCGGAGGGGCCGACAAAGTTGGTGATTCCCGGCGTGTTGCGCACCAGCGCTTCCGATTCCTTGGTCACTTCCATCTCCACCAGCAAATAGCTTGGCAAAAACTTCTTGGTGGTGGTTGCCCGTTTTCCGGAGCGCATCTCCGCCACCTCTTCCGTCGGCAAAAGCACCTTCCCGAACTGGTCCCCCAGCCCGGAGGTCACGATGGCCGACTCCAGATACCGTTTGGCCTTCTGTTCCTGGCCCGAATAGGTATGTACCACGTACCAGCGCTTCACCGGGCGGCCAAGATCTCCAAAATCTTCACCAAAGCGTAGTCGATGATGCCGATGAACCCGGCCATCACGATCGAAAAAAAGACCACCGCCATCGTGGAAACCGTAAGCTCGTTGCGCGACGGCCAGGAAACCTTCCCCAGCTCCATCCGCACTTCCTTCAAGAAGACGACTAATTTTTCATACAACTGTTTCATCGTTTTGCTTTTCCGCCTTGGCCTGTTCTAATCCCGAATCTCCAATCTCAAATCTCCGTTTTAAATCAGGCCTGGAGGGACTCGAACCCCCAACCACCGGTTTTGGAGACCGACGCTCTAGCCAGTTGAGCTACAGGCCTAAACTTTCCGGCGGCTGACTGTCTGTTCCCGCCTGCCGGGCGCCCTTACTTGGACTCCTTGTGCGGCGTATGCTTGTTGCACCACCGGCAGTACTTGGTGTACTCCACCCGGTCCGGGTGCAGCTTTCTGTTTTTCATCGTGCTGTAGTTCTTGCGCTTGCACTCGCCGCAGGCCAGGGCAATAATCTCTCTCGGCATTATTCAATCACCTGGGCCACCACGCCGGCTCCCACCGTGCGGCCCCCCTCCCGGATGGCAAACCGCAGCTCCTTCTCCATCGCAATCGGCTGGATCAGCTCCACCTCCATCTGGATGTTGTCCCCCGGCATCACCATCTCA
>DATLYY010000060.1 GCA_035574275.1 Verrucomicrobiia bacterium | reverse complement strand
ATTCAAAACCGGAGCACGGTTCACGTTGTTGACGGTGATGGTAACGACTTCGCTATCCGCGAGTGTACCGTCCGAAGCGATAAAAGTCACATTATAATTTCCGGCTTGTGCAAAGGTCGGTGTCCAAGTGAAGGAACCGGCTCCGTTCAAGGAATCAACAAAAGTTGCACCGGAGGGTAATCCGACGGCCGAAAGAACGGGCGTGGTGCCGTCCGGGTCGGAAGATGAAATCCTGAACTGCAAAAGCTGGTTCTCGTTGACCGACTTCGCTCCGATTGCATTCAAAACCGGAGCACGGTTCTCGTTGTTGACGGTTATTGCAACGGCTTCACTATCCGCCAAGGAACCATCCGAAGCGATAAAGGTGACGTTGTAACTGCCCGCCTGCGTGAACGAGGGTGTCCAGCCGAAGGAGCCGGCTCCGTTCAAGGAATCAACAAAAGTTGCACCGGAGGGTAATCCGACGGCCGAAAGAACGGGCGTGGTCAAATCCGGGTCGGTGGCGGAAACCCGGAACGAAAGCAACTGACCCTCATTGGTGCTCTTGGCCCCAATGGCGGCGAACACCGGCGCGCGATTAATATTGTTAACGGTAATGGTAACCACTTCGCTGTCCGACAACGATGCATCGGCGGCGATGAAGGTGACATTGTAACTGCCGGATTGGGTGAAAGACGGCGTCCAACTAAATGAACCGGCGCTGTTCGTGGAATCCACAAACACGGCGCCGCTCGGCAATCCAACTGCGCTCAAAGTCAGCGGATCGGTATCCGGATCGGTGGCCGAAATGCGGAAAGACAAAAGCTGGTTTTCATTGGTGCTTTTGGCACCGATGGGGGCCAAAACCGGCCTTTGGTTCCCCACATCGTTGACTGTAATGGTGATGTTCTGGGTATCCACCAACTGCCCGTCGGAGGCCAAAAATCTCGTGTTGTAAACGCCCGCCTGGGTGAAGGTGGGCGTCCAGGTAAACCTCCCGCGCCCATTTAAAGAATCGACAAACACAGCTCCGCTCGGAAGCCCCGAAACGGAAAGAACCGGAATGGTCAAATCGGGATCGCTGGCGGAGACGTTGAAGGCCAAAAGCTGCCCTTCATTGGTCACCTTGTTGCCGATGGCGATCCAGACCGGTTTGCGGTTGACGTTGTTGACCGTAATGGCCACCAGCTCGGTATCCGTCAGTGCGCCATCGGTGGCGATAAAGCGGACGTTGTAGGTTCCGGCCTGGAAAAAGTCGGGGTTGAAGGTGAAGGACCCCCGGCCGTTCCCGGAATCGACAAAGCTGGCGTTGGCCGGAACGTTCTGGATGATAAAGGCCGGTATGGTGGCGTCCGGGTCGGTGGCGGAAAATCCAAACGTCAAATTCTGCCCTTCATCCGCGCTCTTGGCACCTATCGGGGCCAGAACGGGACGCTGGTTGCCGGCGTCGAAAACGGTGATTGCGACAATTTCGCTGTCCGCCAAGTTGCCGTCGGAGGCGATGAAGGTGACGTTGTACGTCCCGGCCTGCGTAAAACCTGGCGTCCAGGAGAACCGCCCCCTGCCGTTCAACGAATCAACGAAGCTCGCGCCGGAAGGCAGATTCGCCGTAGAAAGCGAAGGGGTGGTCAAATCCGGATCGCTGGAACTTATGTTGAAAGCCAGGTTGTTGCCTTCCACAATGGAGCGGCCGCCTATCGGGTTCAACACCGGTGCCCGGTTCACATTGTTGATTGTGATTGTAACCGCTTCACTGTCTGCCAACGAACCATCGGAAGCGATGAAAGTGACGTTGTATGTCCCGGATTGGAAGAACGTCGGCGTCCAACTGAAAGACCCGGCCCCGTTTGTGGAGTCCACAAAGGTTGCTCCGGTGGGCAAACCGGCGGCAGACAGGGTGGGTATGGGCCCGTCCGGATCGGATGCGGAAATCCGGAATTGCAGAAGCTGATTCTCGTTCGTGCTCTTGGCTCCAATGGCAGCGAGCACCGGTGCCCGGTTCACATTGTTTACAGTAATCGCAACCACTTCGCTGTCCGCCGTCGCGCCGTCCGAGGCGATAAAGGTCACGTTGTATGCGCCGGCCTGTGTAAAGGAAGGTGTCCAGGAAAATGAACCGGCCCCGTTCGTGGAATCGACAAACGTCGCGCCGCCGGGCAAACCGACCGCAGAAAGCGCCGGCGTGGTCAAATCGGGGTCTGTGGCTGAAACCCTGAATTGCAGCAACTGGTTCTCGTTCGTGCTCTTGGCTCCAACGGGGTCAAGGATGGGCGGCCGTGGAACATTATTAACCGTAATAACGACCGTCTCGCTATCGGCCAAACCTCCGTCGCTGGCGATGAACGTGACGTTGTACGTTCCCGCTTGGAAGAAAGTCGGCGTCCAGCTGAAAGAGCCGGCCCCGTTCAGCGAATCCGTAAAAATCGCCCCGGCCGGCAACCCGGCGGCCGACAAAGCCGGGGTGGTCAAATCCGGATCACTGGCAGAAACCCTGAACTGTAAAAGCTGATTCTCATTCGTGGATTTGGCGCCGATGGCGGCGAGTACGGGGGCACGATTGACATTATTAACCGTGATGGTCACCACTTCACTGTCCGCCAGCGAACCGTCCGAAGCGATGAAGGTGACGTTATAGGCGCCCGATTGGAAGAACGTAGGCGTCCAACTGAAAGAACCGGCTCCGTTGGTGGAATCGACGAAAATAGCACCTGTTGGCAGACCGACCGTTGAAAGAGCGGATATGGTACCGTCCGGGTCTGAAGAAGAGACTCTGAATTGCAGCAATTGATTCTCATTGACCGACTTTGCCCCGATTGCATTCAGCACCGGTGCCCGGTTCACATTGTTGACGGTAATGGTGACCACTTCGCTGTCTGCCAAAGCGCCATCCGAGGCGATAAAAGTAACGTTGTAACTTCCGGACTGGGTGAAAGAGGGCGTCCAACTGAAAGAACCGGCCCCGTTCGCAGAGTCCACAAAGGTGGCACCCGTGGGCAAACCGACCGTTGACAGTACCGGCGTCGTCAAATCCGGATCAGTAGCCGAAACCCTGAACTGTAAAAGCTGATTCTCATTCGTGGATTTGGCGCCGATGGCCGCGAGCACGGGTGCACGATTGACATTATTAACCGTGATGGTCACCACTTCACTGTCCGCCAGGGAACCGTCCGAAGCAATGAAGGTGACGTTATAGGTGCCCGATTGGAAAAACGAAGGCGTCCAGTTGAACGAACCAGCCCCGTTCGTAGAGTCCACAAACGCGGCTCCGGCCGGCAAACCAACGGCGGAAAGCACGGGTGTGGTCAAATCCGGGTCGGTGGCCGAAACCCTGAATTGCAAAAGCTGATTCTCGTTCGTGTTCTTGGCCCCAATGGCATTAAGAACAGGTGCACGATTGACGTTGTTGACGGTAATGGTGACGACTTCGCTGTCCGCCAGGGAGCCGTCCGAGGCAATGAAAGTGACGTTATAGGAGCCCGACTGGAAAAACGTTGGCGTCCAGTTTAAAGAACCGGCGCCGTTGAGCGAGTCCACAAAAGTAGCCCCGGTGGGCAAACCGACCGTTGACAGCGTCGGCGTGGTCAAGTCCGGATCACTGGCCGAAACCCTAAACTGCAAAAGCTGATTCTCGTTGGTGCTCTTGGCTCCGATGGCGTTAAGAACAGGCGCTCGATTGACGTTGTTGACCGTAATAGTCACCACTTCACTGTCCGCCAGGGAACCGTCCGAAGCGATAAAAGTAACGTTGTAACTTCCGGACTGGGTGAAAGAAGGCGTCCAACTGAAAGAACCGGCTCCGTTGAGTGAGTCCACGAAAGTGGCGCCCGTGGGCAGCCCGACCGTTGACAGTGCCGGCGTGGTTAAGTCCGGATCACTGGCCGAAACCCGGAATTGTAACAATTGATTCTCATTGACCGACTTTGCCCCAATGGCACTCAATACCGGTGCCCGGTTCACGTTGTTGACGGTTATCGCGACGACTTCACTATCGGCCAAGGACCCATCCGACGCGATAAAGGTCACGTTGTAACTACCCGACTGGAAAAACGTTGGCGTCCAGTTGAAAGACCCAGCTCCGTTGAGCGAGTCTACAAATGTCGCTCCGGTGGGCAGACCGACGGCTGAGAGCGTGGGCGTGGTCAAATCCGGGTCAGAAGACGAGATTCTAAACTGCAGTAGCTGATTCTCATTGGTGCTCTTAGCCCCAATGGCATTAAGAACAGGTGCTCGATTGACATTGTTGACGGTAATGGTGACGACTTCACTGTCCGCCAGAGAACCATCCGAGGCAATGAAGGTGACGTTATAAGTCCCCGATTGGAAGAACGAAGGCGTCCAGCTAAACGAACCCGCCCCGGTCAAAGAATCGGTCAAAACGGCCCCAGTGGGAAGATTGGCTGCCGACAAGGTCGGAACGGTGGCATCGATATCCGAGGCCGATATCCTAAACTGCAAAAGCTGATTCTCGTTGGTGCTCTTGGCCCCAATGGCATTCAACACCGGCGGCGCATTCACGTTATTAATGGTGATGGCGACCACTTCACTATCCGCCAAAGAGCCGTCCGAGGCGATAAAAGTAACGTTGTAACTTCCGGACTGGGTGAAAGAAGGCGTCCAACTGAAAGAACCCGCCCCGTTTGTGGAATCCACAAAGGCAGCTCCGCTTGGCAAACCGACCGCGTTTAAACTCGGTGTAGTCAAATCCGGATCGCTGGCCGAAACTCTAAACTGCAAAAGCTGATTCTCATTTTCGGTTTTTGAGCCGATAGTATTCAAAACCGGCGCCCGGTTCACGTTGTTCACCGTGATGGCGACCACTTCACTGTCCGCCAAAGAGCCGTCCGAAGCAATGAAGGTCACATTATAGCTGCCGGCCTGGGTAAAGGAAGGCGTCCAACTGAAAGACCCCGCGCCGTTCGTCGAATCCACAAACACCGCCCCGGAAGGCAGACCAGCCGTAGAAAGCGTAAGCGTGGTTAAATCCGGATCGGAAGCGGAAACCCTGAATTGCAGAAGCTGGTTCTCGTTGGTGGATTTCGCGCCAATCGCATTCAAAAGCGGCGCCCGGTTCACGTTGTTCACGGTAATCGTTACAACTTCCGAATCCGCCAGCGAGCCGTCCGAGGCGATAAAGGTTACATTGTAATTGCCGGATTGAAAGAAATCCGGCGTCCAAGTAAACGAACCGGCCCCGTTGGTCGAGTCCACAAATACGGCCCCGGAAGGCAGGCCGACGATGGAAAGTGCGGGAATGGTGCCGTCCGGATCAACGGCCGAGACCCGGAACTGGAGAAGCTGATTCTCGTTCGTGCTTTTGGCCCCTATTCCGTTCAGTATGGGGGCCTGCGGGACGTTATTGACCGTGATGGTAACCGCTTCGCTGTCCGCCAATGAGCCGTCGGACGCAACAAAGGTGACATTATAGGTCCCGGCTTGGAAATACGTTGGCGTCCAGGAAAAAGACCCTGCGCCGTTCGTCGAATCCACAAACACCACCCCGGAAGGCAGACCAGCCGTGGAAAGCGCAGGAGTGGTCAAATCTGGATCGGTGGCCGAAACCCGAAACTGCAAAAGTTGGTTCTCATTCGTGGACTTGGACCCAATGGCATTAAGAACAGGCGTTCGGTTCACATTGTTGACTGTGATGACAACCACTTCACTATCCGCCAAAGCACCGTCCGAGGCGATAAAGGTCACGTTATACGTTCCGGATTGGAAGAAGGTCGGCGTCCAAGTGAAAGAGCCGGCTCCGTTCAGCGAATCAACAAAAACGGCCCCGCTCGGCGCGCCAACGGTCGAAAGTGTCGGCACGGTGCCGTCCGGGTCGCTTGCCGAAATCCCGAATTGCAGAAGCTGGTTCTCATTGGTAGATTTGGCGCCAATCGCATTCAAAACCGGAACCCGGTTTACGTTGTTGACCGTAATCGGAACGACTTCGCTGTCCGCCAAAGAACCGTCGGAGGCGATAAAGGTTGCATTATAACTGCCAGCTTGGGTGAAGGAGGGCGTCCAGCTGAACGACCCCGCCCCGTTCAAAGAATCAACAAAAGCGGCTCCAAGGGGCAAACCGGCGGCCGAGAGTACCGGAACCCCCCCATCCGGGTCCGAAGCAGAAATTCTGAATTGCAAAAGCTGGTTCTCGTTGGTGCTTCTGGCTCCAATGACGTTCAGCACGGGCGCCCGGTTCACGTTATTCACTGTAATGGCGACCACTTCACTGTCCGCCAAGGAGCCATCCGAGGCGACAATGGTAACGTTGTAACTGCCTGCCTGCGTGAACGTCGGCGTCCAGCTGAAGGAACCGGCGCCGTTCAAGGAGTCGATCAACGCCGCTCCGGAGGGAAGATTGGCGGCCGAAAGAACCGGCGTGGTCAAATCCGGATCCGAACCGGAAACCCTAAACTGCAGGAGCTGATTTTCATTGGTAGATTTGGCCCCAATCGGATCCAAAACGGGCGGACGGTTGACGTTGTTCACCGTAATGGCGACCACTTCACTATCCGCCAAGCCGCCGTCACCGGCGATGAAAGTCACGTTGTGCGTGCCAGCCTGTGTGAATGAAGGTGTCCAGTTGAAGGAACCGGCGCCGTTCAAGGAATCAACAAAGGCGGCCCCCGGAGGCAAACCGGCGGCCGAAAGCGCCGGAATTCCGCCATCCGGGTCCGAAGCGGAAATCCGGAATTGCAAGAGCTGGTTTTCATCGACCGATTTGGCGCCGATGGCCGCCAAAACCGGCGGGGCGTTGACGTTGTTGACGGTAACGGCAACCACCTCGCTGTCCGCCAGAGAGCCGTCGGAAGCGATAAAGGTCACATTATAAACCCCGGACTGGGTGAACGTCGGCGTCCAAGTGAAGGACCCGGCGCCATTGGTGGAATCGACGAACACGGCTCCCGAGGGCAAACCAACGGCACTCAAACCGGAGATGGTTCCATCTGGATCGGAGGCGGAAACCCTGAATAGCAAAAGTTGGTTTTCATTGGTGCTTTTGGCACCAATGGCGTTCAGTACCGGGGCTCTATTGACGTTGTTGACCGTGATGGCGACAACCTCGCTGTCCGCCAATGTGCCGTCCGAAGCGATAAAAGTAACGTTGTAACTTCCGGACTGGGTGAAAGAGGGCGTCCAACTGAATGAACCGGCCCCGTTCAAGGAATCCACAAAGGTGGCGCCGGAAGGCAGTCCGACCGCCGAAAGCGTAGGTGTGGTGGCATCCGGGTCGGTGGCCGAAACTCGAAACTGGAGAAGCTGGTTCTCGTTGGTGGATTTTGCCCCGATGGCGGCCAGTACGGGAGGCTGGCCGGAGGCAAACTGCACGACAAACCATCCCACGTCCGCCGCCGTGCCGGTGGCTCCCCGGAAAACAGAAAGCGTGGTCGCCGCCGTCAAGCTGTGTGTCAGGGCCGTTTCATCCAAGTTGGCAGTAGAAGTACCGGAGCCTCCCCGCACATTAATAAAGGAAGCGCTCCGCGACAAATTGACGGCCGAAAGGGTGGCCGTGCCGGAAGAAGCGGCACTCCCCAACGGAATGCTGCCGGCCTGCACGCTGGAACCGTCGGTCAGGGTGATCACCTGCCAGGCAATCTCCACGCTGTTGGTGGTGGAAATCCGGTCAAAGTTTAGCGAAGTCGGAGATGTAATCTGACCGCGAACCATGTATTGCGATTCGATACCGTTGACCGCGGCGTCCCCTCGCTGGGTCAACAGCAGAAAGCTGGTGGCTGGATTGGCGGAAGAAATGGCCGCCGCGGCGGAGGAGGCCCCGGCACCGATGGAAGTCAAGCCGCGCTGCACGGAGGCACCGGTAAACGTAACCACCTGCCAGTAGACGGTGATGGCCGTTCCGCTCTGGTTGCGGGATAGTTCAAGGTTCGTGCTGGAGGTCAGATGGGCCCGCACGGTCCACTCCTCGTCCGTGTTTTGGGTGCCCGAAGGCGTGGCGACCGAAATCAAGACGAAACTTTCAGACAAATTCACCGCCGCAATCGGAACGTTGACGGTGGTGGTGGCGGTTCCGAACGTGGTGTCCCGGCGCTGAACGGAAACGCCGGAATTGAACTCAATCGCCTGCCAGTCCACAATAGTGGCCTGCGTGGGGGAACCGAGCCGCTGCAAATTGAGGGTGGTGGCGCCGGAAAGCTGAAAACCGACCCGGTTGGAGTTGGCGGTGGAGGAGTTGATCCGCCCGCCCCCCCAGTTGATTCCCCCCCAGACGATGGTCTTGGTCGGATCCACGGCGGTGAGGGTCACCGGCAGGGTATTCTGGCCGGAGGCGAAAGTCGCCTGCCCCCGCTGCACCGATTTCACGGAGGCGGCTTGAATCGATGAAAAAACGCCAAAAAACAAAAGCAAGCCGACGGCAACAATAAGCCGCCCGCTGCCAACAACCCCCCCTAACCTTCCTAAAGTCCTGCCCATCATTTTACCTGCTCCTCTGCTAAGCCCGCTTTTCCCAAAGCCGTTACTTCAGAAACACCATCTTCTTGGTCACCGAAAAATCCTTGGAGGTCAATCGATAAAGATAAACACCGGAGGAAACCCGGTTTCCGCTCCGGTCCGTTCCGTCCCATTCCAGCGTGTAGGTGCCGGGGGCGCGCCGGTCATCCACCAAAGTCCGGACGGACTGCCCGAGGATGTTGAAAACCTCCAGCTTCACCGGCACGGGCGAGCCGTCGGCGTCGGCGGAGGCCACCTTGAACTGGATGGTGGTTTTGGGGTTGAACGGATTGGGATAGTTCTGGGAAAGCTCGAACTGCCGCGGCACGTTGGCCCCCACCCCGGCCACCGGAATCCCCTGTCCGTTCCCCGTGGAAAGAAACGCCCGGGTGATGGTCAGCTTGGGAGGAATCGTGTCGCCGATGCCGGAAAGGCGGGTGGCCGGAATTTCCAGAATCGTGCTATTGCCAGTTGGAATCTCGTTTCGGGAATCCCCCATGTTGTACAAAACGAAACTCATTTTTCCGGGGGCGTTTTCCAAGTATTTCAGGATGAGGTTGTTGCTGGCAGCCGTTTTCTGGGGAACGTCCAGCCGGACCTCCGCCGGATTGTACGCCACATGCACCTGTACGCCGGCGATGTCGGCGGGCAGTTCCGCTTCCAGCCTGATCGGTTCGCTGGAATTGAAGGCAAAAGGCCTTGCGTTCAACGCCAGATTGGCGGGCGGCCCAATATATTCGGGAACCGCGGGCGGCAGGGGAACGCCGAAAATCAAATTGATGATGTTGACCAAATCAATGATGTTGGCCAGCGAATCCTGGTTCGTGTTGGCGGCATCGAACTGCCTGACGGAAAAAGAATAGTTCCCCAAAATGAATCCCACCAGGGCCACGGCGTCCGCCACATTTACAAGGGTGTCCAAATTGGCGTCCCCGAACCGGTCGATGAAAAATTCCCCGCTCTGGGTCAGCATGCTTTGCGAGGGCACCCGCGGGTCCGGATTGACCGATTCAAAACCGCTGTCTATGACGATGTCGCTTTTTCCGGGAAGGGCAAGAGGTGAAACGCTTAAGGCCACGTTCATAATGGTGGGGAGGGTGGCCGGGCGCACCGAGTCCCCCGAAAGCGAAAAGGCCAAAACCCGTATCCGATCCGCCTGGCCCCCCAGATTGCGGTATTCGATAAGAAAATTCTCCAGCCGCGCGGTCGGGACAAGGGAATCTATTTGGATGGTGGCCGTATCAAACTTCAAGTCAAACTGCACGCCGTACACCTGCGCTCGGGCGGTCAAATCAATAGGGAAAAAGGCCGGCTTTTTGCCGGGAATAGCCCCTGTGGGGGCCTTGCCGGTGACTGAGGAGGAGAACAAAACATCCTTCAGCACTTCCGTTACAGTGATGGATGCGGTGCGCGTAAACGAGGCGCCGGAATCATCCACCGCCCGGAAAACCGCGGTAAAACCCCCCACTTGCGAAAGGGAGGGGGAAAAAGTGAACGTGCCGGAAACCACCGAGTCGCCGGTGACCGTGGTGAAAGTCGCGTTTTGGGGGAGCGTGGTCGCCGAGAGGGTGACGTTATCCCCGTCCGGATCGGAAGCAGTTACCGTAAACGACAAAATTGAACCCTGCGGCACCGTCTGCGCCGCAATCAGATTGATTGTGGGCGGGTCATTGCCCGGCCCCGGAGGAGGAGTAACCGGCCCGCACCCTCCGTTTATGCTCCCCGCACCGATTTGCAGACTTGCATGTTCCAGTGTGGGATTGATTATGAGCGTGTTTGTATCGGAAAGCGCATTTCGAAGCCCTCCCGCCGCGGTGTCATCCACCAGCCGGATGCAAATGGTGGTATCGAGCGTCGTTTTTACCCGGAAATTCAAAAGGCAAATCGGCCCGCTCCCCGGATTGATCCGGTCGGCGATGTCCAGGGAAAAAAGAACGAACCCGACCGCCCCCGGCCCCGCATCCCCCGCATTAAAGGCCGGCAGCGCCGTCCCCCGGCCGACCCGGACCATTGAATAGGTGTAAAACACGGTATCCTTGGTCGTATCGACGGTGCTGTCGACAATTATCGGCTCGATAAGATTCCGGTCGAAAACCAGCCGCCCGGAAATTCCGGTGACCGGCCTTGCATTCGCCAGCGTGACGGGGATGGAGAAAGTGGTGCCGACCACGTTGGGAACGGTCGCCGAATTGACGATTAGCGACTCGGTGGTGGAAGGCACAATCTGCGCATGGCCCGAAGGGCTCCAGGCCGTGCTGATAACGAAAAACAAAAAAACCAAAAAAACCAGTTTTTTTCCCATCTTTTTTCCTTCCATTGACCGTTGGCTCCTCATCCGGCCGAAACCGCGCTTTCCAAACCGTGCCGGGCATCCCACGGAAACCGGGCGGCAAAAATAAATTGAGCGGAAGGCCCCGCACCCGTGCGGGCTGCACCGGCTTTGGGTAAGCGCCCGGGCAAAATCAGACCCGGCCGTGCCGCAAGCCGATAACCGGTCATTCCAGGAAAACCGGCATTCAAAATGATAACCCTCCAGCAACCATCGTTTTTTGGGGCGCAAGACCCCGTCTGTCCTTCATTGCGCAAACCTCATACCGCACCCATGCCAAACTTGGGTGCACCGACATTATGAAAGGCCCAAACCGGCCCGCATAACGCCTTGCTTTACATTCAGTTCCGGCCCCTTCACCCGTGACGGCCCGGGGCCCTTACCAAGCGGTAGCGAGACCTACGAAGTTAAGGAACTCCCCCCTGCGACTAATATGTCCAGCTTATGCAATCCCCTGCAACCTGCCCCTTTTTCAGCTTTTACCGGCGGCGACCATCCCGGCGTCTGCTGGCGGCTCCAACTATCCGGGAACCTTCCCATTACAAACAAAAAAAGCAGTTCGACTTCCTTCTTACTGCCTCTGCCAACTAACGTCATGCTCATTTTCATTCCTTTTAACTACCCGTTGGCGATCTCTCTTTTCAATCCTCCTTTCGTCCGGTTTGCGTTTTACGATTCCGGGAGTCCCGCCCCGAAGGGCGGGAACTCCCAAAACCGGTGAATCAAATTACTTCAGGTAGAGCATCTTCAAAGTGGCGCTGTAATCCTTAGCCGCCGCTTTGTAGAAGTAGATACCCGAAGAAACGGGCGTGCCGTTGTGGTCCGTGCCGTCCCAGGTGATGACCTTGTTGCCGGCAGGAGCCGAACCCTCGAAGCGCTTCACGACCTGGCCGGCCACGTTGTAAACCGTGACGGTGTAGTCGGAAGCCACCGGCAGAGCCAGAACAAAGCTGGTCTTGCCGTTGAAGGGGTTCGGATAGTTCTGCGACAAGCCGAACTTGGTCGGCAGGGCCGAAACTTTGGCCTGAGCCGGCAAAGCGATGCCGTAGTAGTCGGCCGCTTCGGTCTCGATCAGCTCGACGGAACCTTCCACGTTCATGGTGAAGATGGCGCCCGCGTTCGGAGCAATCATCCGGTCGCGCGCTTCGGAGTAAACCAGAACCGAAAGCTCGTTGCCGACCAAGTTGCTCTTCACGGTCATCCCTTCAGCCGCTTCGGTCAGAACCGGCGCCGCGACGGAGCCGTCCACCCGGAACTTCAGGTAGAGACCGCCCAAATCGGAGGCCGAGCTGGCCGAAAGGGTCCACTCGGAACCGGCGTTGGAAAGCGCCACGGAAACGGCGCCGGCCGCCGGGTTCATCCGGGGCAGCGGGTTGGCGTCGCCGGTGAGCACGCGAATCAGGGCCACCAGGTCACCAACGGAGAGCACAATGCCGTCCCCGTTGACGTCGGAAGCCGCAATCTGCGACTGCCGGTGCGTCGGGTTGGAGGAGAGCACGCTCGGCCCGTAGATGAAGTAGTTCTCATACAGAACCGCGTCGCCGGTCTCGTATCCCAGACCGTTCAGGTTCAAATCACCCCGGTCGTCGATCTGTTCCGGAGTCGGCAGGCAGATGTGCCCGTTGCAGAACTCCAGGAACTTCCGCGGCGAGGGTTTCCCCGGGCCGCCGGAGGACTGGTCGCAGTTGGAGATGTCGCCCGGAGAAACGCTCGGGTCGTTCAAGGGAATCGGCAGACCGGACGAGGTGAACAGCGCCTCGACCACCCAAGTCACGTTACCGGTTTCATCCGACACGGTGTTGTCCGTGCAGTCAAACCAGTACCAGGAAATCGGGCAGCACTGCCCGGCCAGGGTGCGGTCGTTGGAGGTGCGGAATTTCAACACCACCCATTCCCCTTGGTTGTTGCCGTTGAAATTCGGGTGGTCCGCGCCGTTGTTGACGTCGGCGATCGCCACGACCCGAATCAAGCAGGAAGGACACCCGGAACCGCAGTTGCCGTTACCCACGGCGCCGTAGCGGTAGGTGAAGAATTCCCAGTCCTGCGCAACCAGCATCGCGCCCCTGCGGGCGGAGAGGAACTGCAAACAGGCGCAGTCATACGAAAGCAGGAAGGAGAACCCGCCCACGTTTTCGCTTGAGGCCGTGTTCGGATCCTCGGCCTGCACCAGGTTGTTGATGGCCACTTCCACGTCGGTGTTCTGGTACGCGGTAAGCGTGTCGATGCAGATGTGGAAGCGCTGCCCGACGACCACCGTGATAGTGTAGCTGCACTGCGCGGAAGCGCCGCACAAATCGGTGACGCTGATGGTCACGTTGTGGGCGCCGGCATCCGCCACGGTCGGGCTCCAGTTAACCTGGCCGGAGGCGGAAACCGTCAAACCGGCGGGACCGGAAACCAAAGCGAAGCTCAAATTGCCGGCATCGGCCGGGTCAGCATCCGAGCCGTTCGCCTGGGCGCTGTAGTTGCTGCCGGCCTGAACCTGCGCGTTCGGCGGGCACTGAATGCTCGGCGGCGCGTTGGTCACCACCAACTGGAACTGGCAGGTGGCCGAAAGCGGGCCGGGCTGGCAGGAGCCGAAGCCGTCCACAACCTGTTCCTGAACGGTCTGCGGGGAGGCGCCAACGTCCTGGCAGGAGGTCTGGTAGGACCAAGCCCCGCCGGCGGTGGTGCTGCCCGGACCGGAGGTCTGGGCCACGGAAACGACATCGCCCTGATCCGGATCAGAGGTGTTAATCTGATTGGTGGCAAGCTGGCCGTGCGACACAGTAACGGTCGGCTGGGCCGGCGTGCAGGAAGGAGCGTTGTCGATGATGTTCAGCGTGAACTGGCACTGCCGCACGGTACCGGCTTGCGTTCTCGCCTCAATAGTCACCGGAATGGCGCCCAACGGGCACTGCCCGGAGAAGGTATAAACGCCGGTCGGGCTAATCGAGCCCGGGCCGACGACTACCGCCCAAGAAACCGCCGGTGCCCCGGCTGGATCTTCGTTGAAATCATACGTGTACGGCCGGCCATAGAGGACGTTTCCGCCCGCACCGGAGCAGTTTATTATGTCGAACGGCTCACTAATGGTGACGATGCCGGGAACATAGTTCACCGGAAAGTCAGCCGGAGCAGTGTTGGTGAAGGTGTTCCGCAGCCCGGAAACCGTGCCGGTGTCAAAGATAACCTGTCCCAGACCGGAGGTCGCCTTGAAACGGGCTTCCCATACATCTTTCCGGCTGGCGTTGGGCGGCTCGATCGTGGAAGGATCAGCAGGATCGAAACCGGCCGCAAGCAGGAAGCGGTCCGGAGAGGCATCGTTGTAGTTGGCAAAGGCGGCGGCCGAGAAGAACCGTAACGTATTGGTCAACGGATTGATCAAATTCGTATAGGTTCTGCCGGTCGCGCCCGGGCCGTTGTTGAACAGCATGTAGGCGGTGCCGGAAAGGGTGTATTCCGTGCACGCCCACGTCATGAACGTCAGCGAGTCCCGGTTGGTAATCGCCAGCCGCAGAAGAACGGCGTTGGGGGCGTTCAGGCCGGTTGAAACCGTCTTGGATTCGAGAATCATCGAATCCTGCGGGTTCGCCTGTCCCCAAGCCAGAGCGGGCACTACCAGCAGAAGACCCACCAGCAAGGTTAAAATGCGTTTACTCTTCATAATTCGTTACTCCTTTTCAAATCGAAAGAAGCGTTAACAGTTGTGTACCCTATTAGCTCTAATCGCTTTGGGCGATTTCCCCCTCCGTTTGGTAAGCCTGGCTGTTCCGGCTCAATGAAACAGCCTTGTCCGTTTGCGTTGGCCTCGTGCTTACAGACGGCTCGAGCGTTTAAGCGGGGCACCTCCTTTCCGGTTAAAGGTTTATAGGTCATCGTTCGTTCTTTAACAGGGCAATGAATTGCCGCTGAAAACTTTTCCAAGCAAAATCACCACGTCGGACGGGGTCCACTGCCCGTCGCAGTTCACGTCCCCCACGGAAGGGGATGGAAGCGGCTGCGGGCTGCCGGCAAAAACCCATCCCAGCAAAATCACCACGTCCGTCGGGGAGTATACCCCGTCGAAATTGCAGTCCCCTTTCATCGAATACGGAATGGTCACCGTGCCGTGCGTGAGGGAAAGCGTGGTATCCGAAGCCTTCCAGATGGTGTTCCCCGATGAATCGGAAACCGTCGAATAAATCGAATCCAGGTAAATCTCCACCTGCCTTTGGGCCAAAGGAATACTGTCGGAAATGGGAAAGATGACCAAAGGCACGCGGAACAAAACGCCGTTCCCCGGCTGCATCACCGGCCCGGCGTTGGTTTGGGCCTGGCCGGTCACCTGAACGACGATTTCGGAAAGCCGGCCGCCGTCCATGAAATCAAAATTGGCGGAGCGGGTTCCTGAAGTGTAAACCTGGGTATTGTAGTTGTAACAGTTGGTGGGGCAGGTGATGAGGGTATCCCAGTGACATGGAGCCGGAGTACAGTCCCAGTAAATGACCGTGTCCGGCGGAATGGTGTCGATGCTGTTGTAGCCGAAATTGATGATGGAAGGTTCCGAGCTGGACAAAGAGATGCTATATCCTCCCACATGGACCACCGGGTTGTTCATCCGCACCGTCAAGAGTCTTGTTCCCAAAGCCCCGTTCGGATCGGAGATGTTGGGGTAGAGCACCGTGTCCACCACGGAAAGAAAAACCTGCGGCGTGCCGCCGAATGCTCCGCTCGTACACATCAGAGTTGCAAACCCCAATCCGAGTACCGTTTTTTTGACCGACATCGCGTGCCTCCTATTTGGAAAAAGAGCCATTACTTGCTTTCACTGCCAACACTCTTTAGCAAGAAACCCGCTCTTTTTCCTCCCGAAGGCCCGAATGTCTTTCGTTTAAACGCCAAAAAGAACCTGCGCAGGGACAAACGTCCCGCATGGCGATACAGTTCCTTTTACGGTATCAGGTTCTTCCTACTGCTGTACGTCCGGGATGCTGTTGGCCCCCTCAGACCAACCGTGCTGTCGTCCTCTTCTGTCAAAGAGGCCCGGCTGATTCTGCCTCACCGCTTGTTCAAGTCCATAAATTTGGAACTTTACTTAAGCTTCTTTCACCGAGGCACTATCAATATAAAAGCCCCCCCGAACTTGTCAATAGTTTTTTTTTGCATTTTGCCATACCCCCGGCCCGGGGCCGCAGCCCCCCGCAAAAAGGAAGGTGGGCCCAAGGGGACGGCAAGGCGGAGGTCTTTAGACCTCCATGTGATGCAGGGGAAAATAAAAAACGGCTAAGATGGAGGGTCGCAAAATTCTGAGAGGGGGGCAGGAAACTCAGAATGTGGTTGCGCCGTTTCCGGTCTTAGCCGTTTTCTGCTGACCAAAAAGTTAAACCCCCTGATCAGCTAATCCTTTAAACGCCCGAAGGGGCCGTTTGGTTCCCTTAATTTATAAAATTATTTCAACTCCGCAAGCATTTTCCGCACCTCCCCGGCCCGGGGGGAGTTGGGGTCAAGTTCCAGATATTTATTCCAGTACTTGCGCGCGCGGGTATTGTCCCCTGTGTTGATGTAAACGACCCCCAGATTGAAAGTGGCCACCACATGCTTGGGGTTTTGGGCCAGCACTTTTTCCAGCTCCCGTTTGGCCCCCGCAAAATCCCCCATGAAGTTGAGCGCCGCCGCGTAGTCCGTGCGCACGTCCAAAGCGGTCGAGTCGATTTCCAAGGCCTTCTTGTAAATCACCATGGCGTCGTGAAACTGCTGGTGGTCGAAGTAATGGTTCCCCATCTCCACCAGTTTGGCAAAATCCTTCGGCAGTTTGGCAACTTCCTCGTCCGAAAGCTGGGGCAAAGGGGGCTCTCCTTGCGATGCGGCCGGCATGTTGCCGGAGCCGCCGCCGGGCGGGGGGGACTGCGAGGAAACGAAAACGAAAATAAATATGAGCCCGGCCGCCACCAGCCCCAAGGCCACCCACGGCGCACTTTTCGGAATCCTGTGAAAATCCGCTGGCTGCACGGCCCCCTTCAATTTCACCCCGCAGGCCGGGCAGAAGTTTTCCTCCCCGCTCACTTCCTTTCCGCATTGCGGGCAGGCCGAAATTTTGGGCTCCGACAGAGCCGCCCCGCAGGAAGCGCAAAACCGCGCCTCCTTCAAATTCTCACTTCCGCAGGAAGAACAGATTATCTTCTCCATATCCGCATTTAACTAAAAAGAACCCCGCCCCACAAGCGCTTTTTTAACCGCTCCTCCCTTTAACAAAGCCGTACTTCTCCAGTCTATATATTAATGTGGGGCGGGTGATGCCCAAATATTGGGCCGCCTTGGTCTGGTTGCCGCCGAATTTCTCGAGCGCGAACCGAATGAGCTCCTTTTCCAGTTCCTCCAGATGGACCCCTTCTTCCGGCGGCTCGAAAAAGAGTTTCGGCTTTTCCGGTCTGTAACGGCGGACCTTTTCCGGCAGGTCGGCCGCACCGATTTCATTCGAACGCCGGAGCACCGAGATTTGTTCGCAGATATTTTCCAATTCCCGCACGTTGCCGGGAAATGGATAGGCCAAAAGAAGCGCCATCCCCTCCGCCGAAATCCGCAGCTCCGGCGCCCCGAACTTTTTGAAAAAATGGGAGACCAAAGACGGGATATCCTCCCGCCGTTCCCGCAGGGAGGGGAGTTCGACCGGCAGCACGGAAAGCCGGTAGTACAAATCCTCGCGAAACGTTTTTTCGACAATCAACTGCTCCAATTTCTTGTTGGTGGAAGCCACCAGCCGGAAATCGACCGCCGCTTCCCCCTTGCCGCCCAATCGCGAAATCTTCTTGTCTTCCAGAACGCGTAAAAGCTTCGCCTGCATTTCGAGCGGCAGTTCCGCCACCTCGTCCAAAAATAAAGTCCCCCCCTCCGCCTCTTCGAATTTCCCCTCCCGGTCCCGGATCGCCCCGGTGAAGGCCCCCCGCACGTAGCCGAAAAGTTCCGCTTCCAAAAGGTTGGAGGGGATCGCCGCGCAGTTGATGGCCACAAAAGGGCCGGAGGCGCGGGGGGAATGAAAATGCAGCGCCCGCGCCACCAGCTCCTTGCCGGTGCCGGACTCCCCGGTGATTAAAGCATTGGCCGTCGAGCCGGCCGCTTTGGCGATCCAGGCGAATACCGTTTCCATGGCCGGTGAGGAGCCGACGAAATTCTCCGGCCGGAATTTTTCCGCCAGCTGCTCCTTGAGCCGCTGGTTTTCGGAAACCAGCGAGCGCATCTTGAGCGCCTGACGGACGACCAAAACCAGCTCCTCCGGCGAAAACGGCTTGGTCAGATAATCGAAGGCCCCCAGCTTCATCGCCTCCACCGCCGTCTCGACGGTGCCGTAGGCGGTGATGACCACCGGCGTGGCTTTTGAACCCTGCCCGGAGAGCCGGCGCAAAAGCTCGATGCCGCCGACGTTCGGCATCGCCAAATCGGTGATGAAGATGGCCGCCTTGTTGTTCAATAGATAGGGCAGCGCCTTCCCGCCGTCCGGGAAGGAGGTGACGGCAAATCCCTCTTTTTTTAAAGAAAACTCCATCACCCGCAGAAATGAGGGATCGTCTTCGACCAAAACGATTTCCAACGGCTCTTTCATTTCGGCTCCAACGCCGGAAAAAACAAGATGGCCGTTGTACCTTCTCCCGGCTTCGATTCGATTTTCACTTCCCCTTTATGCAGCGAGCTGATTTGTTCCACAATCCCCAAACCGAGCCCCACCCCCTCCGGCCGAGTGGTGAAAAACGGGGTAAAGATTTTTTCCAGATTTTCCGGCGGAATGCCCGGCCCCCGGTCGGAGACGGAAAGAAAAACCCGCCGGCCGCCGGAGTTTATACCGGTGGAGATTTTGATTTCTCCTTCCCCCACGGCCTGCATGCCGTTCACCGCCAAATTCAAAACCGCCTGGCAAAGCTGGTTGGAATCCCCCAGAATTTTTGGCAGCTCACCTTCCAAATTCAGCGCCACCCGCACCCGCTTTCCCAATGGATGCGAACGCAAAATCCCCTCCGCCTGGCGGGCCACGTCGTTTAAATCACAAGAGGTAAAATCTTTCTTCTCGATGCGGGAGTAGTTCAAAAAATCGTTCACCACCCGCTCCAGCCGGTGCACCTCTTTTTTCAAAATATCCAGAAACTCTTTTTTCTCTTCCGGGCGGGCGCTCTCCTTGGACAAAATGTCAACGGAGCCCAATACGGAAGCCAAAGGGGTGCGCACTTCGTGCGCCATCCCGGCCGAAAGCTCCCCCAAAAGCTTGAGCCGGTCGGCCCGCAGAAGCTCCTTTTGCGCCTGTTCCAATTTCTCCCGCTGCTCCCGCTCCCGGGCCGCCAAAAAGCCGGTCAGCCCCCCCACAATATTATAGAGCAGGATGTCGAAGATGGCATCCTCCCTTTGGGTGTGAATGTGCGCCCACTGGTGCAAAACGTGCGGCAGATAAATGATCGAAATCAAAACGGAGGAGGCAAGCCCTCCCCGCATCCCGAACCAGAAAGCCGCCAAAAGAATGGGAACGAAGTACAGTTTCCGCCAGACGTCATGCAGAATCGGCCGGGAAGCGGGCGTTATATAATGCAGGATCGAAAAAACCGCCACCAGCCCGGCCACAATGGCCAGCTGTTTCCAGCGGCTACGCAAAGGCCGCTTCCTCCAATGCGTGATAAATAAACACCAACCCTTCGGTAAAACTTTTGAGCGCAACCCGTTCGTCATGCCCGTGCATCCGGGCTTCGTCCGCCTCGGTCAAGGGGAAGGGAAGAATACCATAGCAGGCAACCCCGATGGAACGAAGTTCCGCCGAGTCCGTGGCACCGGTGGACATGAAGGGGAAAACCACGGCCCCTGGCCAGGTTTTTTTCGCCGAAGAGGACAGCGCTTGAAAAAGCTCGTGCGAGACCGGCGAGGGATCCACTCCCGCCGCCTTCCCCTGCCGGTAGGAGATTTCAATCGAATCGTCCGCCACGGCTTTTTTAATTTCGGCCACGAACTCCTCGATTTTCTCGCCGGGCAAAAGCCGGCAGTTCAAAGTCGCCTCCGCTTCCGAAGGCAAAACGTTTTCCCGTATCCCCGATTTGAAAATGGTCGGGGCAATCGAGTTGCGCAGAATGGAATTGAAATAGGGATGCCTGGTCAATTGTTCCCGGGCATAGGCGCCGATGAGGGGGTCGTCGATGTTGCGGGCAAAAAACCCGGTGGGGGAAGCGGGGTCCAATTCGGCAATCCCCTTAAAAACCGCCCGGGTCGTTTGGTTCAATTTCAAGGGGGTTTTGTATTCCTCGATTTTGGCGACCGCTTTGGCCAGCCGGAAGATGGCGTTGTCCGGGAGGGGAACCGAGGCATGCCCCGGCGTCCCCTTCACGTTCAGATGAATGTGATAGGGCACCTTCTCCGCGTTCTGGATGGCCACATACTCCACTTTGCCGTTGTTCTGTTTGACCCGACCCCCCTCGTTGATGGCCGCTTCTGCGGCGATTTTGTCTCGGTGTTTTTCAATCAGCCAGCAAATCCCCTGCTTCCCCCCGGCTTCCTCGTCTGCGCAGGCAACAAAGAGTATCTCCCGCTTCAACGGGATTTTGTTGCGAACCAGTTGCAGAACGATTTCGGCAAAAAGCGCCCCCATCCCTTTATCGTCGATCGCCCCCCGGCCGTAGAGAAAACCGTCGTCGACGGCCGCCTCGAAGGGGTCATATTTCCACTTTTCCTTTTCGACGCCGACCACGTCCAGATGCGAAAGCAGAATGAGCGGCCCGGCTTTCCCCGAACCCTTCAAGCGGACGATTAGATTGGCCCGCATTTCCGAAGGTTTTAAAATCTCCGGTTTCAATCCGGCATCTTCAAAAAGCTTTTTGTAGTACAGCGCCGCCGGCAGCTCATCCCCGGGCGGGTTCGTCGTGTTGATGCGGATGACGTCCGAAAGTATTTTGTTTCCCTCTTCCCCGGCTTTGGCGAAATCAATTTGCGGCATAAATCTCCATTGTTTTTGCAACCCCAATATACCGCTTGGGGTGCCATAATCAACGTCGCAAAAACGCCGTTTTTGCCGGCCCCCAAAAGCCGCCCGGCGCCAAAAACCCGTTTTGCCTCCGGGTAACGCAAATCGGGGTTTCGCCTTGGGAAAATTGTTTCGCGTGAAACAATTTTTAATCCCCCTTTCGGATTGACTTGGGCGGCCCCAAAGCTTAGCTTTACGGGTAGCGGACGAAGCGGGGAGGGGCGGCTTTGGCCCTCTCCGGGAGGCGATGGTTCAATCCAGAAAGAAAAACTGCCGAAGTTAGAAATGGATGCGTATGCCCGATTTTGACACGCCCGAAAAGCTCCCCGAAAAAGTGGAGCTTTTGCGCCAGGCGGTGGAAGCCAAAATCACCCAGTTGACGGAGGCCAACCGCGCCCACCGGCGGAAAATCTTCGATTTATACACCATTTTCGAAATCTCCCGCCATTTGAACGCCATGCTGGAAACGGAGTCACTTTTGGACTCCATTCTGCTCACGGCCATCGGCCAGATGGGAACCTCCGGCGCGGCCATCGCCATCCAGCAAAATCCGGAGGAAGGAAAGCTCGTTTTTGTCAAGGCCAAGGGGATTGCCGCCGGCCGCTGGGAGGGAGTCTTTTGCGAGGCGGGCGGCGTTTTGTGCCAGTTTTTGCTCCGCCGCAACCAGGCCATCCTGTTTGCGGAGCTGAAGGAAAAAATCGGCGGCCAGACCGGCGAGGTGGAGAAGCTCGCCGCCGTCGAGGCGGAACTGGTGATTCCTCTTTCCGTCAAGAACCGGCTGGAGGGGATTTTGGTTTTGACCGGCAAAATCTCCGGGCTTCCCTTTTCGGAAAACGACATCGAGTTTCTTTCCATCCTGGCCAACCAGCTGGCGGTCACCGTGGAAAACGCCCGGCTGTACGAGATGGAAAAAAACACGAACGCCCAGCTGCGGGACACCCAGAACCAGCTGATCCGGCTGGAAAAGCTGGCCGCCCTGGGGGAGCTTTCCGCCACCATCGCCCACGAAGTGAACAACCCGCTGGGAATCATAAAAAATTACCTGGCCCTGATTGCCCCCCAGCTTCAGCCGGAGGATCCCAATTACCCCTTCTACCAGGTGATCAAGGAAGAGGTGGACCGCATCGCCAAAATCGTCCGCCAGTTGTTGGATTTCTACCGCCCCAAAGCGGAGGAGATGGCCCACGTGGACCTTTCCCAGGTTTTGGAGGAGACCGTCGTGCTTCTGGAAAAACAGCTGGCCTCCTCCAATATCGAGGTGGTGAAAAACCTCCCCCGTTCCCTGCCGAAAATCGAGGCCTCCCCGGCCCAGCTGAAGCAGGTGTTTTTGAATTTGCTGATGAATGCCCGCGAGGTGATGCCGGAAGGCGGAAAACTGGAGGTTTCCACCCGCGCCGAAAACGGCTACGTGGAGGCCGAGGTGGCCGACACGGGGGAAGGGATTGCGCCGGAGAATCTGGAAAAGATTTTTGAGCCCTTTTTCACCACCAAACGGGACAAGGGGGGAACCGGGCTGGGGCTTTCCGTCTGTTTGGGGATCGTGAGCAAAACCGGCGGCATCATCCGCGCCCAAAACCGCACGCCGAAAGGGGCCGCCTTCATTGTCCGGCTGCCGGTCAAAGAGAAATTATAATTATGAAGCGGATCTTGATTGTCGATGACGAGGAGCGGATATGCCAATCCCTGACCGCGCTTTTGGGCGGGGAGGGATACACCATCGAGACGGCGACCGATGGCGAGGCCGCCGTCTCGAAAATCGAGACCACCCCCTACGATCTGATTTTGTCCGACATCAAAATGCCCAAAGCCGACGGGATGAGCGTTTTGAAAAAAGCCCGCGCGAAGGACGCCGACGCGCTGGTGGTTTTGATGACCGGCTACGCCTCGCTGGAGTCCGCCATGGCCGCCGTTTCCGCCGGGGCGTACGAGTACATTTTAAAACCGGTGGATATCGACGATTTGAAGCGGCTGGTCAAGCGGGCGATCGACAAGCGGGAAGTGGATATGGCCAAGCGCACCTTGATGGCCGAACTCTCCGAGGCCAACCAGCGCCTGAAGCGGGAGATTTCCCAAAAGGAGGCGCTCTACCAGGCCGCCCTCTCCTTTTCCTCCAGCGAAAAGCTGGATGATTTGCTCGGGCGCATCGTGACCTTGGCGGCCGGCGTTCTGGGGGCCAAGGTCGGCTCGATCATGCTTTTGGACCCGGAGGGGAAATATTTGACCATTCGCGCCGCCTTGGGACTTTCCCGGGAAGTCATTGAATCCACCCGCCTCGAGGTGGGGGTTTCCATCGCCGGGCAGGCGGCCCAGACCGCCCAGCCGATTTTGGTGCGGGATTTGGAAACCGATCCCCGTTTTGCCCGCGCCAGCCGCGAAAAGTACGAAACCAAGTCCCTTTTGTGCGTGCCGCTGAAGCTGGGGGAAAAAGTGTTGGGGGTTTTGAACCTCGCCGATAAAAAAGATGCGAGTTCTTTTTCCGAAGAGGACTTGAATCTTCTTTCCGCTTTTGCCTCGCTTGCTTCGCTGGCTTTGTCCGACGCCCAGAACTACCGGGCCAGCCAGGCCAAGGTGGCCGAGCTTTCCGCCCTGTACCAGATTGCCAGCCGCCTTTCGAATCTCGACCGCTACGAGGAGATGACCCGCATCGTGGTGGAGACGTTGGGGAAGCTGATGGAAATCCAGACCGGTTTGTGGTTAACCTACGACCCGGAAAAGGAGAAGCTTTTTCTGGCCTCCGAAGTGGGGCAGAACCACCGGCCGAAACGCGCCATCCTTGAACTTTCCCTTTCCAGATCCGAGGCCGAAAACCGGACGTTGTCCCATGCCACCCTTTCGCAAAAAATCGAGAAGGCCTACGGGCCGGAGATGCATTTTCTTTTACTCCCTCTGTTCGGCCCGAAGCTTTTGGACGGGGTTTTGGTTTTGGGGCGCTCCGACCGGAAACGCTATACGGAGGAGGAGGAGCGGCTGGCCTCCATTGTGACCTCGCAGGCCGCCACGGTGTTCGAGCGCCAGCGCTCCATTTTGAACGCCGCCCGCTTGGTGACGATGGGGAACATGATGACCGAAATAACGCACGATTTGAAAAAGCCCTTGACCAACGTGCGGGGGGGGCTGCAGATATTGCGGGACAAATGGGACGAGCTGGATGAAAAGGACAAGATTCTGGCCTCGCTGGAGCAGGAGGCGATGCGGCTTTCCGACATGGTCAAGGAACTTTTGGACTTTTCCAACCCCCGCAAGTACGAGCGCCAGCCCAAGAACCTGGCCGATTTGGTCAAGCGGGCGCTCAAGTTAATCGAGGGGGATTTGGCCAAGAAAAACATTCGCCTGGAGTTTTCCGCGCCGGAGGAGCTGCCGCGGGTTTTGGTCAACGAGAACGAAATCGTGGAGTTAATTCTCAATATGGTCTTGAACGCTTTGGAAAGCATCCCGGACGGCAAACGGATTTCCATTGCGCTTTCCCCGGTGGAAAAAGGGGCGGAAAAGTGCGTCCGGCTTACCGTTTCGGACGAGGGGGCCGGCATTGCGCCGGAGAATTTGAGCCGGATTTTCGAGCGCTATTTCACCACCAAGGACTCCGGCACCGGTTTGGGTTTGGCGATTGTCGACCGCATTGTGAAAGCCCACGGCGGAAGAATTGACGTGGACTCCACCCCCGGCGTTGGCACTACATTTAAAATAGATTTCCCGTATTAGATAAACGGGCACAATTTATTGTGCCCCTGCGTTATTAACACGGGGCCGGTATTTCCGCAAAAACCATCAACAGCAAAACCACCACATCCGCCGGTGTAATCTTCACATCGCAATTGATGTCGCAGGCCGAAGGCGCCGCCGGTGGAAGCTCCCCCATAAAAGTGTAGTTCACCGCATAAATCACGTCCTGCAACCCCAAAACCCCGTCCAAATTCAAATCCCCTTTTAATTGAGGGAGGGGAGAGTATTTTATTGTTAGGAAATCCGACTGGCTGAAACCGGCAACGAAAACATTTCCTTTTTGGTCAATCCCAATGCCTCGCATTTCGGCCGGGTGATTGGCGTCGCCAAATTTTTTCTCCCACCGCAAATTTCCTTGAGGGTCATACTTTAAGGTGGCAGCAAACCAAGCGTCATACCCAGTAACATAAAGATTCCCTGTGGTGTCCAAAACCATAGCTCTTGGTTCTCGTAATTGCCCGAAATTGATTCCTCTATACGCCCGATACCAAAATTGGTTTCCCATTGAATCGTATTTTGTCGCCGTCCAAGCTACATCGTCGGGAATTGAAGCGTAATTACCCACTACATAAATATTGTTTTGTTTGTCGGCGGCAACAAACGACGCACCTTGCCACTCTTCCGACCTGCTGTTGGAACGCCTGACCCAGAGCGAATCTCCGGAAGGGTCATACTTAATCACGACAAAATTACTGTCGTCAGCACCAACCACAAAAGTGTTTCCATTATTGTCCACCGCTACTGAGCGTGACCGAGCGGGGAAAGATTCCGCCCAAACCTCGTTGCCGAGCGAATCGTATTTAAAGATCCCATCATAGTCGATAATGCAAACATTGCTTCCTGTTGAATTCACCGCAATTGGTGATAAAACATTGGAAGGTTCTGAAAACCATCTTGAAGCACCCCAAATATCGTTTCCCGCGGAATCATATTTAAGTGCGAAGCCATACCATCCATACAAGGGGTGAAAGCCCTGACCGGCAATGTAGAGATTACTGCGAGAATCCATAGCAAGCCCCAAGGCACTTAAATCGGCACGATCACAAAAAGGAGCAGAGGTGCTTCTTACCCACCCAGTCTCTCCATTTGGTAAATATTTTATGGTAACAATATCCGAGCTTCCATACCCCCCCAAGCAAAGTGGTGTAGCAGCAGTGCCGGTTACATAAACATTCCCCTCCTTGTCTGAAGCAAGAGCCACGGCAAAATCATTTTGACCTTCCAAGCCGTCCGGTCGCCCCGGCCCGTCGTATCTTCGCACCCACCCCGTATCCCCGTTCGGCAGATATTTAATGGTGCAGTAATCATAGCCGGTGGTGCTGTCGAAGCTGGAGCCGGTGACATACACGTTGCCGCTGGAGTCAACAGCAATTGCCACGGCCTTGTCATCCCCATTCCCCGGCCCGTTGTAGCGCCGTACCCAGGCGGTATCGACATCGTCAGAAAATGCAAAGCAGGGCCACAGGCAAAACAGGGTGCAAAAGGAGAGGGCGATTTTGGCCGGAAATTTTGAAAGGCGGGTCATTGGCTGTCTCTCCCGCTGGGTGTAAATAATATAGTGGAATAGAAACTAAAAAAAAGCAGAAAAAATTTAAACTTTGATTCCAGCTTTTATGTCGCCGGTTTTATCCGAATAGGCAAACGCCATCCTCGGCGTGTTGTGGTAAAGGCCGATTTGGCCTTTGGGGGTGACCAAAATCGCTCCGCCGTAGCCATCCACCCGGCGGCGCATTTCTTCAACGGCGTTTTGGACGGCATTCGAAACCGAAACTCCATTTTCGAGATAATTCAGAACCCGCTTGGCCAGTCCGATACGTATAATCCCCTCTCCCCAACCGGTGCAACTTACCGCGCCGAGCAAATTATCCGCGTAGGTTCCGGCCCCGATGACCGGCGTGTCACCGACACGGCCGGCCATTTTGCGGGGAGTCCCTCCCGTGGAGGTGGCGGCCGCCAGACTGCCTTTGGAATCGAGGGCTACCGCCCCGACGGTACCCTTTGGATGGCCGGAAAAAACCGTTTTGGCGTGAAACGATTTTTTTCCTTTTAGCTTTTTCCATAGCTCCAGCTCCCGCCCGGTCAAGAGTGTCGTGGTTGGGGAAAATTTCATCCCCATCTTCTTGGCGAATTTCTCCGCCCCGGTTCCAACCAGCAAAAGATGGTCGGTTTCCTCCATTATCTTTCGCGCCAAACTGACCGGATGGAGCAGCCGCCGCACGGCGGCCACCGCCCCGGCTTTTAGCGTTTTGCCGTCCATAATGGAGGCATCCAGTTCCACTTCCCCGTCTTCGTTCAAAAATGACCCGCATCCGGCGTCAAAGGTGGGGTCGGATTCCAATTGACGGACGGCCGCTTCCACAGCGTCCAAAGCCGTGCCACCCGAGTTCAAAACCTCCAGCCCGGCAAGGCACCCTTTCCGGCAACCCTCGATATGCTCCGGCCAAGTCGATTTGGGAATATCCCACGCCCCGCCGTGGACGACAATCATCGGCTGAATTTTTTTCTTTGGCATTGGGCGAAGAAATTAGAGGATTTCTGCTTCATTTGCAAGAATTAGAAACCATTTGTAGAGGCGGGGTCCCCCTGCCCGTGGGCGAGGAAACCCCGCCCCTACAGGTAATTGTTAAAAAAATTCCCTTGATTTTTTGGCCGTTTGGTTGTATATAATGTTAGCACTCGGTAAAAGGCAGTGCTAACAAGAAAAACTAAGTTGTTGAACAACAACAAGATAAACTAAAAAGGAGGAGGTATATGCAGATAAGACCTTTAGCTGACCGGGTCGTAATCAAGCCGATTGACGAGACCGAGGTCAAAAAGGGCGGGATTATCATCCCCGACACCGCCAAGGAAAAACCGCAGGAAGGGGAAATTGTGGAAGTCGGCCCCGGCCGGATTACCGACGACGGCAAGAAAATCTCCCTCGAAGTGAAAAAGGGGGACAAGGTGCTGTATGGAAAGTATTCCGGGACGGAGATCTCCGTCGGGGACAACGACTATCTGATTCTGCGCGAAGCGGACATTCTGGCGGTAGTGGAAAAGTAAGACGGGATTATCCCGTTCTGATTGAACGAACGAAAAGGAGAAAATAGCTATGCCAAAGATGTTGGAATTCAACTCGCAGGCCCGCGAGAAGCTGAAAAGAGGGGTCGACAAGCTGGCCGATGCGGTGAAGGTGACTTTGGGTCCCAAGGGCCGCAACGTGGTCATCGACAAAAAGTTCGGTTCCCCCACCGTGACCAAGGACGGCGTGACGGTGGCCAAGGAAATCGAGCTGGAAGATAATTTTGAAAACATGGGGGCCCAGATGGTGAAGGAGGTTGCTTCAAAAACCTCCGACGTGGCCGGGGACGGCACCACCACCGCAACCGTTCTGGCCCAGGCGATTTATCGCGAGGGGCTAAAGAACGTAACCGCCGGCTCCAACCCGATGGATTTGAAGCGCGGGATTGAGAAAGCCGTGGCGGTGGTCATCGAGGAACTGAAACGGATTTCCAAACCGGTGGCGGGGAAGACCGAAATCGCCCAGGTTGGCACCATTTCCGCCAACAACGACAAGACCATCGGCGATTTGATTGCCGAGGCGATGGAAAAAGTGGGGAAAGACGGCGTCATCACCGTCGAGGAAGCCAAGACCACCAACACCACCCTCGAAGTGGTTGAAGGGATGCAGTTCGACCGGGGCTACCTCTCCCCCTATTTCATCACCAACCCGGACACGATGGAAGCGGTTTTGGAAGACCCGCTTATTCTGATTCACGACAAGAAAATCTCCTCGATGAAGGACCTCCTGCCGGTGTTGGAGAAAATCGCCCAGTCCGGCCGGGCTTTGTTAATCATCGCCGAGGAGGTTGAAGGGGAGGCCTTGGCCACTTTGGTGGTCAACAAGCTGCGCGGCACCTTGAAGGTCTGCGCGGTAAAGGCCCCCGGCTTTGGCGACCGCCGCAAGGAGATGCTGACGGACATCGCCACGTTGACCGGCGGCAAGGTGATTTCCGAGGAGCTCGGCTTCAAGCTGGAAAACACCCAGATTAACGATATGGGGAAAGCCAAACGAGTCACCATCGACAAGGACAACACCACCATTGTCGAGGGGGCCGGCAAACAGGCCGACATCAAGGGGCGCATCACTTCCATCAAAAAGCAGATTGAAGACACCACCTCCGACTACGACCGCGAAAAGCTGCAGGAGCGGCTGGCGAAGCTGGCCGGCGGCGTGGCGGTCATCAACGTCGGGGCGGCCACCGAGACCGAAATGAAGGAAAAGAAAGCCCGCGTGGAGGACGCTTTGCACGCCACCCGCGCCGCGGTGGAGGAAGGGATCATCCCCGGCGGCGGCGTCGCCTTTCTGCGCGCCCTGCCCGCTTTGGACAAAGTCAAAGTGGCGGGGGACGAGAAAATCGGCGTGGAGATCGTCCGCAAGGCGTTGGAAGAGCCCCTGCGGATGATTGCCGCCAACGCCGGCCACGAAGGCAGCGTGGTGGTGAACGAGGTGCGTTCGAAGGACGGCGCCTTCGGATTCAACGCCGATAGCGAAAAATACGAGGATTTGATCAAGGCCGGCGTGATTGACCCCACCAAGGTCGCCCGCACGGCTTTGGAAAACGCCGCTTCCATCGCTTCGCTTTTAATCACCACCGAAGCGGTGATTGCCGACAAGCCGGAGGAAAAGAAAGCCCCGGCGATGCCCGGTGGCGGCGGTTACGGCGGCGGAGATATGTACTAAACCGAATACACCGAAACAAAAAAGCCCCTCGGCAAATGCCGAGGGGCTTTTAATTTTGCGGGTTCCCCGCAAAAAGGGCGGTTCACGAACCGCCCCTACAATTCCAATTTTTTTAATTCTTCAAAAAAGGTTTTCTCGTAACACGCCGCCTTGTCGCGGTTTGCTCGATTTGCGGTTATATCTGGATTTTCCTGGTCAAGAATCCATCCGGTTGGGTTGCCCAAGATATAATCCCGTATCTTGTTTAACGAATCCTCGTTGCGAATAATATGTTCGCAATAATTGCGCTGCCAAAGTATCGCTCCGGGCGTTTGGCACATTTCATTAATCCGTTTTGTTGACACGGTTTTGAAAGCACCAATTAAACGGCCCAGCGGTTTTCTCTTGGAAACCATTGTAGGGGCGGTTCGTGAACCGCCCTTTCCCAAATCATCGTCAATGATGATAATTCCGTGGAGATGATTGGGCATCAGGATCTTCACATCCAATGTCACATAGGTATACTGCTTTGAAAGCCATTCCCAGCACTCCAAAACAGCGGCCCCCAATTCATTGACGTGCATCTCGTCCCCCAATACTTGGCCAAAAAGACACTCACGGTTGGCGGTGCAAATTGTGACGAAATAGGCGCCGCTTCTCGTATAATCATATTCAGGTAGGCGAATCGAACGCCTATAGTGTAATCCGGGGTTGAATTTCATTTTCCAGACACAGGGCGGTTTGTAAACCGCCCCTACGCCTTATCCGGATAACTGGCCGTCACCACCGTGTGGATGTTGCCGCGGGGGTTGAAATCTCCCACCACAGTCATTTTGCGCGGGGAACAGACCTTGATCAAATCCTCCAGAATCTTGTTGACGGCGTTTTCGTGAAAAATCCCCACGTCCCGGTAGCTCTGGATGTAAAACTTGAGCGTTTTCAGTTCTATGCATTTTTTATCCGGCACGTAGTCGATTTTGATGACCGCAAAATCAGGCAGGCCGGAACGGGGGCAGACGCAGGTGAACTCCGGACAGGAGATGGAAATCGTGTAGTCCCGCCCGGGATATTGGTTCTCAAACGCCTCCAGAATTTCCGGCTTAATCGGCACAGGATTTATATAAGAAAAGCGGTTTTGGATGGCAATAGAAAGAATCGAAACTTGAACGGAAAAAGTTAGGCGGCTGGGCCGTCTTCGCCGTGCTGAAAATTGGCCGGATGAACGGACTCAATCGCCCGGTAAAGCTCCTGCAGCTGGAACGGCTTTCTCAAAAGCCACTCCGCCCCGGCGGAAACGGTCTCCGCTTCCGAAAAACTCTGCCCGGTGATGAGGGCTATCGGCAAATAGGGGTTGTCTTTTTTCAACCGGTTCAAAAGCTCCACCCCGTGGATATCCGGCAGGTTCAAATCCACGATGGCAAAACAGACCGGAAACTCCTTGGCCAGCTTCATTGCCTGGGCGGCGTTGGCGGCCTTTAGCGGGGCGTATCCCTTGGTTTTCAGGCTGTCCCCCAGAAACTCCAGAAAAATCGGGTCATCCTCCACCACCAAAACGGCCAAGGCATTCGCCTTCTTCCCCAACGCCTCTTCCATCGCCTGTTCGATTTGGGAGATGCGGAACGGCTTGGTCAAAAGCGCGCTGGCCCCCGCCGAGCGGGCCCCTTTCAAAACATCCTCGTAGGCGTTGCCGGTGATCATCACCACCGGCAGGGCGGCATTTTTCTTCTGCAGTTCGGTCAAAAGCTCGATGCCGCTCATCTCCGGCATCACGATGTCGGAAATGACCAAATCGAACCGCTCGGCCTCGATTTTTGAAAGCGCGGCCCGGGCGGAGCCGGCGCCGGAGGCCTGATAGCCGATTGCTTCGAGCGTTTCCACCAACAGATCGCAGATGCGGCGGTCGTCATCCACCACCAAAATTTTTGCCGGTTCGGGCATTCTATTCTCTATCATCGGCTTTCACCGTTCCAAGCTTTACTCAAGGCCGGGCCGGTCTTGTCGTTAA
This sequence comes from Verrucomicrobiia bacterium, assembly GCA_035574275.1. Classification (NCBI taxonomy): domain Bacteria; kingdom Pseudomonadati; phylum Verrucomicrobiota; class Verrucomicrobiia; species Verrucomicrobiia bacterium. The sequence goes on along the minus strand of DATLYY010000060.1, from coordinate 26,113 downwards.
ACCCCGTCCCGGCTTTTAAGGTTTGGAGCAAGTTTCCGATAACTGTAAGGGGTATGCCAAAAATTCTGCACACGGCCGATTTGCGTTTGGGGGCCAAATATCTGGGGCTGGGAAAGGCGGGGGACAAAGTCCGTGCCCAACTCAAGCGGGCCTGGACGGCGATTATCGAAACGGCCCTGGCCGAAAAGGTGGATGCCGTCATCGTCGCGGGGGGGCTTTTCGACTCCTCGGAGGTCTCCCGCCCGGCGGTGGAGTTCGTGTTGAAGGAAATCGCCCGGCTGGAAAAGGTGCCCGTGATTCTGGTCCCCGGGATGCGGGACCATCTGGGGAAGGGTTCCCTTTACTATCATTTCGATTTGATTGACCGGCCGGAAAATATGCACCCGGTCACGGCGGAAAACGAAACGCTGGAATTCAAGAATCTGGACTTGACCGTAATCGCCAATCCGGCCTCCGGGCCGAAATCCAAGGAATCCCTTCTGGAGGGGGTCAAGGCGGCCAAAACCGGCCATACGGTCGTCGCCGCCTCCGGCATCTGGGAGGGGATCAATTTCCCGATAACCGAGTCGCACATCGGCAAAACCGGCGCCACCTATGCGGCTTTGGGGGGGCTGCCGGTCTTCAAAAGCGGCAACGCAAAGAACACCGCCTACGCTTTTTCCGGCCCGCCGGAAGCGCAGGATTTCAACACCACCGAATCCGCCGGAGTCGTGCTGGTGGATTTGGAGAAAAACCCGCTGGAAATCACCTTTTTGCCGCTCGGGGTTTTGGTCTGGAAGGAAGTTGCGGTAAGCAATACCGAAAACCTGCCCGACTTGCTGGAAAAGGAAAAAGGGGAAAACCGCCTTTTGCGCATCAAGCTGGCCGGCGAAAAGAACGCCGACTGGCTGGAGGCCGAGGATGTAATCGAAGGATACAAGGATCAGTTCCTCTATCTGACCGTGGTGGATGAACGGAAAAAGACCCAGCCGTCCAAGAAATACCCCCGCCAGACCGTCGCCGGGCAGTTTGTGTACCTGGCGGAAGAGCAGGCCAAAAAAGCGGGGGCCGAGGAAAAAGCGCTTCTCGAAGAGGCCCTTTCCTTGGGGCTTTCGTTGGCCGCCGGCGCGGCGGAAGCGAGAAAATAAGCGATGAAAATCGAACGCTGCGAAATCAAACGGTTCGGCAAGCTTAAAAACTTCAAGGCGGAGTTCGCCCCGGGATTGAATTTGGTCAAAGGCCCCAACGAGGCGGGAAAAACCACGCTCGTGGAGGCCTTGGGGGCCGGGCTTTTCGGCGACCCGCAGGATGTCAGCCGGGAAGTGAAGGAAAAGACAAGCTGGGGTTCGGACAAAAAATTCGAGCTGGTTTTGGAACTGGAGGACGGCGGCGAACGCTGGCAGCTTTCCAAGGATTTTGAAAAGGGGCAGGTCAAACTGGAAAAGCTGGGAGCCCACGAAAAGTGGGAGGAGCTTTCCGAAGTGGACGAAATTTTAGCCAAGCATCTGGGGCTGGCCAAAAAGGAACTCTACTTGTCAACCTCCTTCATCCGCCAGGGGGAACTGGCAATCGTTTCCGAAAACCCCCGCACCTGGCGGGAAAAGCTGGAGGAGGCCGTTACCGGCGGCAACGAGCAGGTATTGGCGCAGGGGGTGGCCGAAAAGCTTGCCTCCCGGCTGGCCCGCTTTGGCGACGAGGGGGAACTGGGGGCTTCCCGGAAGTACAAAAAAGAGATCGAATACCAGCTTTCGCTGGTGACCGAGGAGGTCAAAAACCTTTTGGCCCACCGCACCGATCTGGCGGAGATTGAAAAAACCTACGGCGGCGTTTTCCGTCAGGTGGAGGAGTTGAAAAAAAGAATCGAAGCCACCCGCCAGCCCCCTGCCACGGAAGGGGAAAAGCTGCTTTTGGAGGAAAAACAGACCAACCTTGCGGCCCGGTTGAAAAATCTGGAGGAAAGCGAGGAACTGGTCAAACTGCTGCGCGAGGAAGCGGCCAAGGGGGGGGATGTTTCCCGCGAGGACATTGCCCGGCTGGATGAAATCGAGGGCCGGATGCGGATTTTGGAAGTGGAACGGGACGGCCCGGAAACGGCCGGCGCCGATGCCCCCCGCTATCCCAGCCCCTTCCCGATTCTGGCGGGGCTGGTGGCCGCCTTCGGCTGCATGGCCGCGGCCTTTCTGGTTGACAAAATCTGGTGGCTGGGGGCCGTTGCGGGGCTGGCCTGGACGGGAACCTCCGTTTTCTCCTTCCTGAAGAAAGTCCAAAATGCCGCCCGCAAACAACTGGAAGCGGTAAGTTCCTCCGGGAAAAAAGAGCGGGTCATCAGCGGTCTGGAGCAGCTCCAGCGGGATTTGAACGAGCTTTTGGCCCGCTACCGGGTCACCTCCGCCGCGGAATTGCGGAACAAAGTGGAGCAATCCCGCGCCCGCGCCCAAAAAATAACCGAGGCCACCCTGCGCTACGAGAATTTGTTGGGCGGCCACACCCGGGCCGAGCTGGAAGCGGATTTGGAGGCCACCAAGGCCCGGCTGGCCGAGATGAAGGAAAAACCGGCCAAAAAGCACGGCTCCGATGAACTGGACGTGCTGGAGGAAAAGCTGATTGCCTTGGAAGAGGAAAAACACAACCTTGAGACCGCCCGCAACGCCATCGCACGCCGTATTGAGCAAAGCGAGGACGGCGTGGAGTTGAAGGTGGCCCTGGAAGAGCGGCTGGAGGAGGAGAACAAAAAAATTGCCGACTTGGAACGGAAGCTCATTGTCTGCTTGAAAACCTACGAGCTTTGGGAAGAGGCCCGCAAGCGGGTGCTTTCCGGAGCGGCGGACGTTTTGGACGAGGAGGTTTCCAAGCAACTGGCCGAAATCACCGGCGGCCGCTACACCAAAGCACGTTTCGACAAGGAAAATCTAAATTTCGAAGTTTATTCCGAGGAACGGGAGGAGTTTGTCAACCCGCACAAAACCCTTTCCGCCGGCGCCTGCGACCAGCTTTATCTAGCCGCCCGGCTGGCGCTTTTGAAGTTCATCTTCCCGGACCAAAAACCGGTTCTTATTCTGGACGACCCCTTCGGCAATTTCGACCCCTCCCGCCGCCAGAAAGCCGGGGAGCTTCTGGTCAAGCTGGCCTCCGAATACCAAATCCTGCTTCTAACCTCGCAGAACTACTTCGACCACCTCTCCGCCTCCAAAATCGAACTGTAGTTTCTTCGTTCCAGCATAGCAAAGGTCTTCAAACCTCCATTTGCAGCAACCCGTAGGTTTTTACTAGATTGTTAACCTCTTGCTTATATCCCACCGTTTGCTAACTTAATTCAGATGAAAGAACCAGAAGTGAACTTGGCTTTCGCCAAAAAGCTGGGGCTGACGGAAGAGGAATACCGGAAAATTTTGGACTATTTGGGCCGCACGCCGACCTATACCGAGCTGGGAATTTACTCCGTGATGTGGTCGGAGCATTGCTCCTACAAAAACTCGATTGCCCTTTTGAAAACCCTCCCGCGCGAAGGGGCGGCTTTGGTGGCCAAAGCGGGGGAGGAAAACGCCGGCGCGGTGGCGCTGGATGACGAGCGGGTAATCGTCTTCAAAATCGAAAGCCACAACCACCCCTCCGCCGTGGAGCCGTATCAGGGAGCGGCAACCGGGGTGGGCGGCATTTTGCGGGATATTTTTACGATGGGGGCCCGTCCGATTGCCGCTTTGAATTCATTGCGTTTCGGAAATTTGAACGATTCCCGCGTGCGCTATTTGCTGGATGGCGTGGTGCGCGGCATCGGCGACTACGGCAACTCCTTCGGTGTGCCGACGGTGGCCGGTGAAGTTTATTTTGAGGATTGTTACACCGGCAACCCCTTGGTCAATGCCATGGCCGTCGGCCTCGCCAAAAAAGGGAAGATGGTGAGCGCCATTGCCAAAGGCGCAGGCAACCCGGTCTTCATCGTCGGCTCCTCCACCGGCCGGGACGGCATCCACGGCGCCTCCTTTGCCTCCAAGGAAATCACGAACGAGTCGGAAGAAGACCGCCCCTCCGTGCAAATCGGCGACCCGTTCACGGAGAAATTGCTGCTCGAGGCCTCGATGGAAATCATCGAAAAGGATTTGATTGTCGGGATGCAGGATATGGGGGCCGCCGGGCTCACCTGCTCAACTTCCGAAATGGCCGCCAAGGGAAAATCCGGCATTGAAATCGACCTCGATAAAGTCCCGCTCCGCGAAAAGGGAATGACCCCGTATGAAATTATGCTTTCCGAATCGCAGGAGCGGATGCTGGTGGTCGGAAAAAAGGGGAAAGAAGCGGAAATCGAAGAGGCCTTTGAAAAATGGGACTTGAATTGCGTTAAAATTGGCGAAGTGACAAACACCGGCCGGGTGGTGGTGAAGTTTTTGGGGCAAACGGTGGCCGATATCCCGGCTGACAGCTTGGTTTTGGGAGGCGGCGCACCGGTTTATCATCCGCCGACAAAAAAACCGGCATACCTTGAGAATGGCATCAGAAACGTCAAAACTCCGGATGCGCCAAAGGATTCGGGAAAGGTGCTTTTGGACCTGCTACGCTCCCCCAACATCGCTTCCAAAAGATGGGTTTTTCATCAGTACGACTCCACCGTCCGCACCAATACGGTTTTCGGCCCCGGTTACGACGCGGGTTTGTTAAGAATCCGCGGCACGAAGAAGGGAATCGCCGTCAAAACCGACTGCAACGCCCGCTATTGTTATCTAAATCCGCGTCAAGGAGCGGCCATCGCTGTCTGCGAGGCGGCTCGCAACGTGGTGGCGGTCGGCGCCCGCCCGGCGGCAATCACCAACTGTTTGAATTTCGGCAATCCCAACGACCCGGAAATTTACTGGACGTTTGCCGAGGCGATTGCCGGAATGGGGGAGGCCTGCCGCGCGCTGGATACGCCGGTGACCGGCGGCAACGTCAGCTTCTACAACGAAGACCCCTCCCGCACGGTTTATCCCACACCGACCATCGGGATGCTGGGGATTTTGGATGACATCGACCAGGCCACACCGTCCCACTTTCAAGCCGAGGGGAACTGGGTTTATCTGATTGGTGAAACCAAAGCGGAAATCGGCGGTTCGGAGTATCTCAAAGTTCTGACCGGCAAAGTGGCCGGCGAAGTTCCCGCTCTTGATTTGCAAACCGAAAAGAAAACTCAAATTTTTGTGCTTGCCCAAATCGGCGCTGGAATCGTTGAATCCTGCCACGATGTTTCGGACGGCGGGCTGGGCGTCGCTTTGGCCGAAATGTGCATCGGCAATATCGAAAAGCAGTTCGGCTTCACGCTCGAAGCCAAACCGACCCTCCGCCCCGATTTGTTTCTCTTTTCCGAATCCCAGTCCCGTTTCGTAGTTGAAGTCAAACCGCAACTGGCTTACAAGCTTGAGGAAGCGGCCAAAAAGGAAAATCTTCCGTTTCTGAAACTGGGAACGGTTGGCGGCACGGCTTTTTCCTTCCCTTTCCATTTTGAGCTGTCCTTGGAGAAACTGAACGATGACTACTTTAACTCAATCGAAGCTCAAATCGGCTGAAGCGCCGGGCTACAAGCCCCTTTCCGCACCCCGCGGCAACAAAATCACCTGCAAGGGGTGGCATCAGGAAGCCGCTCTGCGGATGCTGTTGAATAATTTGGACCCGGAGGTCGGCGAAAATCCAAGGGAACTGGTGGTGTATGGCGGCCGGGGAAAAGCGGCCCGCGACTGGCGCTCCTTTTGGGCCATTGTCGAATCATTGAAAAAACTGGATAACGACGAAACACTTTTGGTGCAGTCCGGAAAACCGGTGGGGATTGCCAGAACACACGAATGGGCCCCCCGGGTTCTGATTGCCAACTCCAATCTGGTTCCGGCCTGGGCCACGGCGGAAAAATTCCGCGAACTGGAAGAGCTCGGATTGATAATGTTCGGCCAGATGACTGCCGGGAGCTGGATTTACATTGGCACGCAGGGGATTTTGCAGGGAACCTACGAGACTTTTGCTTCACTTGCCGCCACCCATTTTGACGGTGATTTGTCCGGCCGTTTGGTTTTGACCGGCGGCTTGGGTGGAATGGGTGGCGCCCAGCCCTTGGCGGTGACGATGAACGGCGGCGTGGCTCTCTGCGTGGAGGTTGATCCCGAACGGATACAAAAGCGGCTCGACACGAAATACCTCGACATCAAAGCCGAAAACTTGGATCACGCCCTCGAGTTGGCCGAAACAGCCAAAAAACAAAAAAGACCCCTTTCGATCGGCGTTTTGGGCAACTGCGCCGAGGTTTTGCCCGAACTTTTGCGCCGCGGTTTCCGGCCGGACGTGGTCACCGACCAGACCTCCGCCCACGACGAGCTGTACGGCTATATCCCCGCCGTGCTTTCATTGGACGAGGCCCGCGCCCTGCGCAAAACCGACCCGCAAAAATACATCCGGCTTTCCTACGAATCGATGGCCGCACACTGCGCGGCGATGCTCGGATTCCTCAAACAGGGGGCTGTAGTATTCGATTACGGCAACAACCTTCGGGGCCAGGCCCGAAAAGCGGGAGTGGAAAACGCCTTCGACTACCCCGGTTTCGTTCCGGCTTATATTCGACCTTTATTCTGCGAGGGAAAAGGCCCCTTCCGCTGGGCTGCCCTCTCCGGTAAAGCGGAGGATATTTACGTCACCGATGAACTGGTTTTGAAAACCTTTCCCAAAAACAAACCGCTGGCCCGCTGGATTAAACTGGCTGGTGAAAAGGTGAAATTCCAGGGTCTCCCGGCCCGCATCTGCTGGCTGGGACTAGGGGAGCGCGCCCTCTTTGGCGAAAAGCTGAACTTTCTTATTCGGAAGAAAAAAATCACCGCCCCCATCGTCATCGGCCGGGATCATCTGGATGCTGGTTCGGTCGCCTCTCCCTACCGGGAAACGGAGACGATGAAAGACGGTTCGGATGCCATCGCCGACTGGCCTATTCTGAACGCCCTTTTGAACGCCGTCTCCGGCGCCTCCTGGGTTTCCGTCCATTCCGGCGGCGGCGTGGGTGTGGGGCTGGCCATTCACGCGGGGCAGGTGATTGTGGCGGACGGCACCAAGGAAATGGACCTGCGATTGAACCGGGTTTTAACCAACGATCCTATGACCGGGGTTTTTCGCCATGCCGACGCCGGGTATCCCGAAGCTTGGCAGACCGCCCAAAAACAAAAAGTCAAAATTCCCCTCCCCCCAAAAAAGTAAACCGACCCCCTTTCACGCCGATAAAGCCAAGGTGAGCCCGCATTCCGGCATTTACAAAAACCCCCGCTGGTACGACATCGCCTTCGACATCCGCGACGTCCGAAAGGACTGCGATTTTCTGGCCGCCTGCGTCCGGAAATTTTCCGGAAGGAAACTCGGCTCCGTGGTGGAAGTGGCGGCCGGCCCCGCCTCCCACGCCGTCGAATTCGGCCGCCGGGGTCTGGCCGTCTATGCCCTGGACAAATCCCCGGAAATGCTGGCATATGCCCGGCGGAAAGCAAAGGAGAGCGGAAGCCGGGTGCATTTTTTGAAAAAGGATATGCGCCGTTTTCGCCTTCCCCAAAAAGTGGATCTGGCGATTTCGATGATGGATTCCTTGACCTATTTGTTGACCGACGAGGAAATCCTGACCCACCTGAAGACGGTGGCCGCCAATTTGAAACCAAGGGGGCTTTTTGTCCTGGAGCTTTTGCATCCACGCGATTTTTTCACCGAAAAAATCTCCTTCGGCCCCCGCTGGAAAGTCAGCAGAAACGGGGTTAAAGTCACCGTCAACTGGGGCGGCTTTACCGACCGGGAATTGGACCCCCTTTCACAGGTGGTGCGGATGAAAGCCGAGCTGACCGTCCGGGAAAACGGAAAAATCCACCGTTTGCGCTCGGTGGCCCCGGAACGGATGCTCACGCTTTCGGAATTGAAACTATTGGTGCGGCTCTCCGGCGTCTTCAAGATTGCCGCTCTTTTAGGGGACTTGAACTTTGGGCGGAAGCTGGACAACTCCCGCCGCTCCTCCCAGATGGTGGCAGTTTTGAAGAAAGTCTAACGATTTTGTTGCAGGGGCGAACCCTGTTTTGCCTGCAGCAACCGTCTTTCCCGTTTCAACCGGTAAATCGCCCTATTATGCTGGTCAAGGGTCTCCGAAAAAATATGCCCGCCGTCGCCGTTGGCCACGAAATAGAGGTATTTGGTGGAGGCCGGCGCCAAGGCGGCGGCCAGGGCGGCCTTCCCCACGTTACAAATCGGCCCCGGAGGCAGCCCCCGATTGACATAGGTATTGTAGGGAGATTTGAACTTCAAATCCTCCCGCGACAAAAGCCGCCGGGTTTCTCCCATCGCATATATGACGGTCGGGTCGCACTGCAATGGATACCCCAGTTTCAGCCGCCGGTGAAAAACTTGGGAGACCAGAACCCGCTCCGAGTCGACCCCCGTTTCGGCCTCAATCAGCGAGGCCATCGTGACGATTTTGACGATGTCGAGGGTGTCGCGGCGGGGAAAATCGGCCGTCACCTCCTTCCAGGTGGCCGTAAAACCGGCATACATTTTTTCGATGACCTCTTCGGGCGGAACCTTCCAGTAAAACTCGTAGGAAGAGGGGAACAAATATCCCTCCATCGAGGTCGCCGTCACCCCCTGCGAGCGCACAAATTCCCGGCTTTTGCAATAGGCCACGAAAAGGGCCGAATCCACTCCCAACGAACTCTGCACCAATCCTCCGATTTTCTTTACCGTCGCCCCCTCCGGCACAAAAAGCGTAACCACCCCCGCCTTGGGGGAGGCCATATGTTTCATAACACCGTAGAGCGATATCCCGGAGATGAAGGAATAGGCCCCCACCTTGATTTTTTTGTCCGTTCCGGAAAGCCGCGCCAGCCGGCGGAAGGCCGCCGCACTTTTAATGACTCCGGCTTCCTTCAAACGGGCGGCCACCGCCCGGGCTCCCTCCCCCTGGCGCACTTCGATGGTCTTTTTTGGGCCCTCCCAGCGGACCGGCCCGAACACCACGTGTAGGGCGGCAATCAAAAGGATTAAAACCAGCCCCCCGGTCAAAAATAAGATTTGCTTCAGTTCTTTTTTCACGCCCGTGACTTCCGGTCGAGATACTCCTGCAGAAGCAATGCCGCCGCCATCGTGTCGATATCCTGTTTGTTCTTCCCCTTCTTTTTACCCATTATGTGCAGCGAGCGGATGGCCCGTTCGGAGGAGAACCGTTCATCCACCAGCACCACATCCAATCCCTCCTTTTTCAATAGTTCGGCCAGTTTTTCCACTTCCAAAGCCATCTCCCCCACCGTGCCGTCCTGCTTTAAGGGGTAACCCAACACCACCCTGGATATTTCCCTCCCTTTCACCGCTTCCAGAATTATTTCCACGGTATTATGCAAGCCGGTCACCTTCTCCGTCCCCAAAGGATGGGCCATCCCCAAGGGGTCGGAAATCGCCAGCCCGATTTTCCTCCGGCCAAAATCGACACCCAAAATCCGCACGGGCGGGAATATACCCGCCTAAATCCGGCCGCAAAACTCTTTCTTACCGCCTGTCGGCTTCCGCACGCTGGAGCCCCGCAGTTTGACTTGCCTGCTGGCGTTGAAACTTGAATTTGTATGGGGTTTTGAATCACTCAAGCAAAGCGTAACCCGCTTAACCCGTTTTGGATATGGGATTTTTTTGAAAAAACGCTGGACAAATCGGGAATGTGACTATATTTTCGCCCCTCTTGTTGACTCTTTCCCCAAAGGAGGGATGCAACGGGAAAGAAACTGAGGGGCAAAAAAGAACCGGTAACGTAAACAGGTAAACAAAAACAGTAAGGAGGGTAACACAATGAAAAAGATTCTTGTCGTAGGGGTGGCCTTGGCTTTGGTGGCGTTGTTGGCCGCCGGGCTTTCCGCCGCCGAGCGGAAAGGGATGATTGGGGTGGGAGTGGGGGGCGGCCTGCTTTTGCCGATGGGGGATTTTGGCGATGGCTTCAAAATGGGCTGGAGAGCCGGCGCGGGGGTGGGGTATTTCGTGACCAACGACATTATGGTAGGTGCTACGGGCGCCTATTCAGAAAACAAAGTGGATGACACCACATTAGCCCCTGCGGATAGTAAATTCAAAATCTTTCACTATGGCGCGTTCGGCAAATACATGTTTAAGATGCAGAATGAAAAAGTCGCCCCCTATGTGAAGGCGGGAGTGGGATTCTATAATGGAAAAGCCTCGGCCCCCGGCGGTTCCAGCGCCAGTGAAACCGACTTGGGGATAAACGGCGGCGCGGGGGTCGGTTTCAAGGTTTCCCCCACCGCCGCGGTTTTCGTGGAGGGGGCCTATCACAACGTTTTCTCCGACCCGGATTCATATAACTTCATCACGGCCACTGCCGGCGTCGCCTTTATGTTCGGCGGCTCGTCTTCCGGAGGCACCACCGAGTAACCGGTCTTTTTTCAGAAACCCCGCCCTCCGAGGCGGGGTTTTTTTATGCCTCTTTGAATACCCCCTCCCAAAGCCCCTTTCGGGGGGCTTAAGTTTTTATACGGCCTGCCGATAATTAAAAAGGCCGGCGGCCCATACGGGTTCCGGCGAATAAAAGGGCAGGAATGGGGGGTAAAACTCCCATTTAAACAAGAAAAAAAAGAAACAGGTACTGAAAGGAGGGTAACGCAATGAAGAAACTTCTTGTCTTGGGCGTGACCTTGGCTTTGGTGGCCTTTTTGGCCGTCGGCCTGTCCGCCACGGAGCGGAAGGGGATGTTCGGGGCGGACCTGGGTGGGGTGTTGACGATGCCGATGGGTGATTTCGGCGATGCGTTCAAAATGGGCTGGAGAGCCGGCGCCAACGTGGGTTATTTCGTGACCGACCAGATTCAGGTCGGCGCCACCGGTGCCTATTCCCAGAACAAAGTGGACGACACGACCGGTGTCGGCGATGCCAAGTTCAACATCTGGCAGTTCGGCGCGTTCGGCAAGTATATGTTCAAAATGCAGAACCCGACGATTGCCCCGTACGTCCGTGCCGGCTTGGGTTTCTACAACGGCAAAACCTCGGTTTCCGGCGGCACCAGCGCCAGCGAAACCGATTTGGGGATGAACCTCGGGCTGGGCGCGAGCTTTGCGGTCTCGCCGACCGCTTCGGTCTTCGTGGAAGGTGCCTACCACAACATCTTCTCCGATCCGAGCTCCATTAACTACATTGCGGCCAATGCCGGTTTGTCCTTGATGTTCGGCAAGCCGACCACCAGCAACAGCACGAACCGCTAAAGAGACGAAAAACCAAAACCCCCCGCAATTTCGGCGGGGGGTTTTTTTATTACCGTAGAACGCGCTTAATCCGGAACAAATATGAGAGTCCGGCCTCTTATCAAGCAGAAGGGGTTAACTGACGGGAATCACCAAGGTTCGCCGGACCCCTTGGCGGTCAATGACCAGTTTCAAAGTCTCCCCTTTTTTCTTTCCCAGCCAGGCCAAATAGGCGCGGGAACGGTTGTAGTTGGTCGGAAAACCATCCACGGAAATAATCTTATCCCCCTTTCGCAGACCAGCGGCAAACGCCGCCCCCTTTCCACCAATGGCCGCCACGCGTACCTCCTCTTGCAAGAACATCTCCCTGATGTTCTCCACCCCAAGATCAAAGGCCGGCTTCCGTTCATAGGGGGAGGGGCGCAGGGGGAGCTTGGCCAGACGCAGAATTTGGGTGTCTTGAACCATCCGCCCTAACACGGCGGTAAACTCGCTCATTTTAAAGGAGTACTTCTTCCCCCGATCAGTAACCGAATCCAAAATCTCCCCAATCGTTCCGGCCAGTCCCCGGTCCACCATCCGGCTCAAAAGCAAAAGGTGAGTGGAATCCCCTTCCGTCAAAATCTCCGCCCAACGCCGCCCGGCGCCGGCAGACACAAGCTCGCGCGGGAGTTTCCCCGCCTGCTTGAAAAAGTTCTGGGTTAAAAGATAGCGGTGGGCGAAAAGCTCCCAGTCCAAGGGGGCGTCGGCGCAGGGGAATAAAACGCGGGCCAAGGGCCCCCCCCAGGAAAGAAAAACCGATGAATCCATCAGGTCCGGATGGGTTCGCAGAAAAACCCGCCCAAAAGGGTCGTAGGCGGAAGGGGCCGGATACCGGTCTGAAAGCTGAAAGTCCACGTTGCCGTGCACGCGCAGCCCGATCGAACGTTCCAAACCGGTGAAAAGACTTTGCAAACCGGCCAGAAGCGCGATCCGGTCGGTGAGGGGAACATCCCACAGGGAATCCTCCTCCCAGCGCGCCGGGTACCACACCTGCCCGTATGGATAAACCAGAGCCACCACCGTGGTCGTATCATGGGGCGAGCGTTCGTATTCCACCAGTTCCTGCGACCAGGTGCTGGAGTTCTTTTGAAACTTTCCCCGGTTCAACTGCCACCCCCAGAAGGAATGGCGCTGGGCCACGTAATAATCGTAATCCCCCGGCCAGTCCGCCAGCGAGGGCTGGGCCCACGTTTCGCTGCCGACCAGCAAATAGACGTAGCGGTCGTTGGCCAACGGGTTGGGAAAAATGGCGGAAAGGGTCAAATCCTCCCCCTGATACAGCTTGCGCCCGCTGATGTTGAAACGGCTGTCCCGCAGTATAAAGGGAAATACGTGCCGCCATTCTCCCAAAAAGGTGTTGCTCTTGGGGGTGCCCATTAACACCAGCGAACGGCGGCCGAAAAGTGCCATGGGAAAAGACGTGTCGGCATACACTTGAACGATCCGCGAAGGATCTTTCTGTTTCAGGTAATCGGCGTTGCGGTGAGCCAAGAGTTCCAGTTTTTTGACCACGGCGGGCAAAAGCCCCCGCGTGCCGAAAACGACGGCCGTGGTGTCCCCCGGCCGGGGGGTGTAAAAGTCACTTATGGGGCCGGGCAGGATGGCAAAACTGGAGCCGGCTCCCAGAATCAAAACAAGAAAAGTCAATAATAACCGTTTCAAGAGCGAACCTCCTTCTTTATCGTGGTTTCATCGCCGCCTGCAAAAAGCGTCTTGCGGCGGCATTCTTCAATTATCTTCAAAATAAAGGTATGCAATCGGCCGTTGGAAGCAACCACGTTGGGAGTGGAAAGCCCCAACTCCTCTCCTTCAAAATCGGAAAGCTTTCCCCCCGCTTCGGCAACCAAAAGGACGGCGGCGGCAATATCCCAGGGATAAAGTTTCAGCTCCCAAAAACCGTCAAACCGTCCCGCCGCCGTCCAGGCAATGTCCAGGGCCGCCGCTCCCATCCGGCGGATGGCCCGCACGCGGGTGGCAAAGGCGGCAAAATAATCCAGGTTATTTTCACGGCTCCGGCGCAAATCATATGGAAAGCCGGTGGATAGAAGAGCCGAGTTGGGGTCCGCCGTGCGGGACACGGTCATACGTTTATTGTTCAAAAAAGCCCCCTTCCCCTTCACCGCCCAGAAAAGCTCGTTCAAAGCCGGGTGATATACCACCCCCAAAACCGGCTTCTCTTTTTCCCAGAGGGCGATGGATACGGCATATATCGGCAGCCCGTGGGCGAAATTGGTCGTTCCGTCCAAAGGATCCACCACCCACACGGCATCGGAGCCCGCCCGTCCGGCGCTCTTCCCGGTTTCTTCCGCCAGCAAATCAAACCCCGGAAAACCTTTCTTCAGCCGGGTGGCAATCAGCGCTTCCGCTTTTTGGTCCGCCGACGTGACCAGGTTGATCTCGCCTTTTAGCTCGATGGAAAACCCCTTCTTCTGGGTTTTGAGCAGAAAAGCTCCCGCTTCGACGGCGGCTTTCTGGGCGGCTACGAGTGCCCGGTTGACCAGTTCGTTCTGTATATGTCCTCCCTAAGCCGGGGTTTTTACTTGGTTTGCTGCATTCTTGTATTGCAGCAAATAGAGGCGGTAATAAATTCCTCTTTGCGCCAAAAGTTCGGCATGAGTCCCGGTTTCCCGAATTTCTCCTTTGTGCAAAACGATGATCCGGTCCGACTTCTCCACGGTCGAAAGCCGGTGGGCAATCACGAGCGAGGTTCGTCCGGCCAAAAGCTTGTCCAAAGCGTCCCGGATTAAAAGCTCAGTTTCTGTGTCCACAGAGGAGGTCGCCTCGTCCAGAATCAAGATTTTCGGGTCGAAGGCCAAAGCCCGGGCAAAGGACAAAAGCTGTTTCTGGCCGACCGAAAACGTCGAACCCCGCTCCTCCACCATGGCGCCGTACCCTCCCGGCAGTCGTTGAACGAACCGCTCCAAGTTGACCCGGCGGGCCGCCTCCGCCAGTTTTTCATCGCTTATGGAAGCGGCGCCCAGTCGGATATTATACGCAATATCCCCGGAAAAAAGAAAAACATCCTGCAAAACCAGCCCGATGGCGCGCCGGATGGACTGGATGTCAAGCTCCTTCAACTCCACCCCGTCCAGATAGATTTTCCCTTTCTGGTAATCGTAAAAGCGGGTCAAAAGCCCGACAAGTGAGGTTTTTCCCGCGCCGGTGGCGCCGACGATCGCCACCTTCTCTCCCGGGCGGATGGTCAGATTGATATCCTTCAAAACCCATTCCCCCGGGCGGTAGGCAAAGTGGACGCTCTCGAACCGAATTTCCCCTCGCACGTTTTCGATTTTGCGGGCGCCGGGCCGGGTGTCAAACTCCGGCGGCGTGTCCAACAGTTTGAAAAGCCGCTCGCTGGAAGCCATCGCCGACTGCAGGATGTTGTATTTCTCCGCCAAATCCCGTATCGGCTGGTAGAACCGGTCCACGTACTGCACGAAGGCCGCAATGGTGCCGAAGGTCAAAGCCCCCGTCAAAACCTCGCCTCCGCCGTACCAGATGATCAACGCCAGTGAAACGGCGCCGATTACTTCCACCACCGGAAAGAAAACGGCGTGGTACAAAACCGATTTCAAGTGGGCGTCCCGCAGCCCGGCGGAAAGACCGTCAAACCGCTCCCGCGAGCGCGCCCCCTGGGAAAAAAGCTTCACCACCGTCATCCCCCCGATATGCTCGGACAAATAGGCGTTTATTTTGGCGATCCCCAGCCGCACTTGGCGGTACGATTCCCGGGCCTTTTTGCGGAAAACCATTGTGGCGTAAATGAGAAAAGGCAGAACGGTGAAAGTCACCAGCGAAAGCTCGACGTCGAGATAGAGCATATAGGCGACGATCCCGATCAGGGTGAACAGATCCCCAAAAATCGCCACCACGCCGGAACTGAAAAGCTCCCCCAGAACGGAAACGTCCGAGGTCACCCGGGTCAAAAGCCGCCCGACGGGGTTTTTATCGTAAAAGGAGAGCGAAAGCTTCTGCAGATGGGAAAAAACCGCCTGCCGCAGGTCGAAAACCGCCTGCTGCCCCATCCATTGCACAAGATAGGTTTGGGCATAGCGCACGGCAAAGTCGGCCACCAGAACCAAAACCACCCACCCCATTAAAACCTTGAGCCGGCCGGAATCCCCTAGGGCAATGCCGGAGTCGATTGCCTCCTTGATCAAGTACGGGATGCTCAAGGTCAAAAAGGTGGAGGAAAGGAGAAGCGCAACCCCGCAAACCACGGCCCAGCGGTACGGCTTCAAATAGCGCAAAAGCCGGCGCAGAAGCGCCCCGTCGTACGCCTTCCCCAAAATATCGTCGTCGTGGAAACCGGCGGCTTCGCTCATCAGATTTTTTCCAGTTCCTCCTCCAAAAGCTGTTTTAAATGCAGCTCGGCGTAGTACCCCCCTCGGGCCAGAAGCTCCTCGTGCGTCCCCTGCTCCGCAATTTCCCCCTCCTCCAGAACGACGATGAAATCGGCATCCTTGACCGTGGAGATCCGGTGGGAAATCAAAATAACCGTCCGCCCCTGCCGCACCCCCAGAAGGCCGGAAAGGATCCGCTCCTCCGTTTCGGTATCCACGGAGGAAAAAGCGTCGTCCAGAATCAAAATCTTGGGATCGACGGCCAAGGCCCGCGCCAGGGTGGCCCGCTGTTTCTGCCCGCCGGAGAGGGTGATCCCCCGCTCTCCCACCATCGTTTGATACTGTTGCGGAAAATCCAGAACATCCTTTTCCAGCCCGGCCAAGCGGGAGACACGCTCGATTTTTTCCGGCTCGACGGCGGGAAGCCCGAAGGCGAGGTTTTCGCCGATGGTGGCGGAAAACAGAAACGGCTCCTGCGGCACGAACCCCACCAGCTCCCGCAGCCGGTCGGTGGGATACAAATTAACGTCGGTGCCGTCGATGAAAAGCTTTCCGTCCTTGACCGGATAGATTTTCGAAATCAGGCTGACCAGCGTGGACTTCCCGGCACCGGTCCGGCCGACCAGGGCCACGGTTTTGCCGGCCGGTACGGTCAAGCTGATGTTTTTCAAAACGAGGTGGTTGTCCCCCCCGTAGCCGAAGCTCAAGTTGCGGAACTCTATCTCCCCGCGAAATTCCCGCTCCTCTACATTAATGCCGCCGCCGGCCGGCTCCTCTTCAGCCGAAAATATTTCCTCCAAACGGGCCAGCGAAGCCTTCCCCTGCTGGTAGAGCCCCACCACCCAACCGAGCGCGATCGCCGGCCAGGTCAAATTGAGCAAATACAAAAGAAAGGCCAAAAGGCCTCCCAAGGTCATTTTGCCGGCAATCACCTCCTGCCCGCCGACCCAGACAACCAGAAGCAGCGAGCCCCCCGCCAGAAAATAGAGCACCGGATAAAACAGGGCCTGCACCCGCACCATCCCCATCGTCCGCGCCACCAGCTCCCGCGAAATTTTTTCAAAGGAGCGGACTTCATTCTCCTCCTGGGCGTAGGCCCGCACCACCCGCACGCCGGAAAGGTTTTCCTGAACCTTGCTGGACAATAGGGCGTACTGCTCCTGAATGCGGGAAAATTTTTGGTGGACGCTTTTTCCCAGTTTGAAAACGGCCAGCGAAACAAACGGTACGGGCAGAAGGGTGAGAAGCGAAAGCCTGGGGCTCAAGGCCAGCATAAAGGCAAAGCTCCCCACCAGCGTCAAAACGGTGTTGGCCGCCTGCATGATGCCGGGGCCGATCATGTTCCGCACGGCCTCCAGGTCGGCGTTCGCCCGGGAGATGATTTCCCCCGTTTTGAAATGGTTGTAAAAACTTTTCGGCAGCCGCAGGAGTTTGGCGAAGTAATCGTTGCGCAATTCACATTCCACCCGCCGGGAGGCCACGATGATGGTCTGGCGCATCCGGTAGCGGAAATACCCCTGCACGACCGTGGTAAAAACGATCCAAAAGCCGTACAAAAAAAGCATCCCGACGGTCGTTCCTGCTTTGATTTCATCCACCGCCAGCTTGACGAACCAAGGGGGGAGCAGTGTGAAGAAATTGGTCAAAAAAACCGCCAAAAGCCCCCTGTACAGCGTTTTTTTATGTTTGGAAAGGTATCCTTTTAACCGCGCAAATCCATCCACGCAAACTCCCGGCCGAAGAATATAATCCGTCCCCCCGATTTATCCAACAAAGTCTAAATCAAAAGCCCCACACCCCCCCTGCGGGCCAGGGCCTCGGAATCTTTCACAAATTCAATTTCTGTACCGGTTGCGGCTGCCAAACATATCAGCTCGTTTTCAAGCGACGAAAGTTGCGTCCCTCCCCCGCAATCAGGGCAGGACTCGGGCTTGACCGCCACAGCCGAGCAGCGTCCGCAGATGGGCGCTGTTAGATGAAAGGCTTCGTCCAGAACAAGGACCGCGCCGCGCACGGACTGGCGCAGGGCAAGGAGGACAGGAACGGCACCGAAGGTGGTTTTCCTCCGGCCGGAGGATAAAAGCTCCTCCACCCGCTGGTGGGAAGCTTCCCGTTCCCGTTGGCGGAAGACCCGTATCCCCAGCGCCAACTTTTTGGCGGGTGAAAGTTTGGCGTCAATCGGAGCAAGAACGACCCCTATCCGGCTGTTTTGTTCAAGAATTTTCTCTTTTATCGGAGGACCCGCGACCGAATCGGCCCCCAGAATGACGGAGCGGATGCCGTGGGATTTCGCCCAGCCAGCTGTTTTTTCCGCCAATACCCTGAAAAATTTTTCCTCATGCACTTTCAGGTGCTCCTCCACCCGTTTGGTAAAGGTGGTATGAATGTTTCCCGTCCGGCGGTCAAACGCTCCCCTTTTTTCCCGCCGAGTTTCCTGTGGAAGGGGGGCCTCTTTTTCCCAACGTTCGGTAACCTGCCCCGCCTCCACCCGGAAAAGCTCCCCCTTCTGCAAACCGGCCACCAGAAGGAGGAAGTTCTCCAACCGATCCAGCAAAAGCGCCACAGGATACAGGTGGGGACGAAAACCCCGCACAAACGAGTGGGGGATCTGCAGCTCCGCTTCCGGCGACAGATTCCAGAAAAATTTTTCCAGAAAATCCTCCCGGGCCGAACTGAAAACGGCCAGTTGATTGGCCCCTTTTCGCCGGGCTTCCTCCGCCGCAGCTTCAATCCGGCGCAGGTCCGCCGCCACGGCTTTCGCTTCCGCCGTGCGCGCAGCCGCTAATTTTTCCAGGCCTGCCAGCGCCTTTTTCAAGAAGACCAACCCCGGCCGGCGCGTGCGGCGGGGGCGCATATCCACAAAAACGCTGGTGACCGGGTATTCCGTAAAACGGCGGACCGCCAGACCTGCTATCTGATTCAACAAACACGCCTCCGTATCCGGGCCGGAATCCGCCATCGGTCCGGCCCATGCCCAAATTCTACCGGCCCCTAAATTTCATTTCGCGGCGCCACCGCCCGGGGATGAGTTTCGTAGTTCCCGGTAGGTTTTCAATTGCGCTTCGGTCAAAATCGCGCGGGCGCTGACGCAAATGGAAAGAAGGTTGAACCGGAGCCGCCAGCGCAGAAGCCCGATGTTTTCCACCCGGTTGGCCAAAGCCATCGGGTCGGTTTCTCCTTTGCGGAAAAAATCATCCAGAAGCCTTTCGTTGGCGATGATTTTTTTGCCGTAGAGGGCCGTCTCTCTTCCAATCCGGTTGGCCATTGGCCGGAGCTTTTTCAACTGCTCATCGGTCAATTCCAGCTGAATCTGCCACTCCACAACCCGCCGGGGATCGGGATAACCGTAAGTCTCCGCCGGCAAGAGTTCGTTATAGGGCTTGGAGGATTGATAGCTCTCCACTTCGGCCGCGCTCATCCCGCTTGGAACCTCGCCGACCGGTTGGGAATAGGCGGCGTGAGAAAAGAATAGACTGGCCAAAGCACTCAGCTTCCATACGTTACAAATTTTCATCTTCCACCTCTTTTGCTTTTGCTCATTGTTGAATCGATGCGCTCGACAAGCTTTGCCCCCTAAAAATTTTTACTCCGACTTGAAGCTGATAATCCTCCAGCCGTCGGCTTTCTTTGCCAGCCGGAAGCGGGTGAAATACTGCTTGTCCGTCTCCTGGTCGATAAAGGAGACCTCCACGCCAGCCGTGTCTCCCCGCCGTTCTGTCCGTCCCACGATGATTTTCTTGGACAGCCACAACCCCTTCAGATTCCCCCCCGTCAGCTCCAAAAGAACCCGGTTGCGCCGGGCCTCAAACGGCTGTCCCGGAAAAAGGGAATCCAGTTCCGGTGCGCCCGAGCGGCCCAGAAAAACGGAAGAGTCCAGAACGGCCGCCATCCGGTTGGCATCCCCTTGGGTCATTGCGTCAAAGAACGTGTAAACGGCCCGGTCCGGGACCACCCCGGTGCAGGCCGCCGCAAAAAGAAAAAAAACGAACAATCCGCGCAAGGGAAAAGTTCCAAAGTCAAAACCGATAGGCGCCCGAAAATCGGTGAGCCGAACCCAAGGTTGAATAAGGTAAAAACGCATAGTCCACCTGAAATTTCTGCACGACGACCCCCACTCCGCCGGAAAATCCGGCCAGATTATCCTTGCCGGACTCCAGCCCGGCTTTGTAGTTCCTGCCGAAACTGGAATAACCGGCCCGCACAAACACGGGGTTTAAATTCAGATATTCAAGACCGCCGGAGATGAAAAGATCGTTGTCCGTGGGAAAGCCGACGTCCAAACTGACATTCATCGGCAGCCCCACCGGATGGATCGAGCCGCCCAGTTTCACCACGGTGGGCAAATTCTCCCGGGGGGCTTCCCAGAAACTGGAAATCTGAAAACCGAGATGCTGCACCACGAGCCCGACTCGTCCCCGTTCGCTGGGAAAATGGTACAAAACCCCCAAATCGAAGGCCAGGGCGCTTGAGGAATAGTCCTGCAGCTTTTCGTAAATGATTTTGCCCGTGACCCCGAGCGAAAACCCTTTTGGAAGCCGACGGGCATAGGAAAGCTGAAAAGCCAAATCGCCGGGGGTGAAATTGCCGATGAAGTTGCCGGCGGAATCCAGCCCCACAAACTCGCCGTAGTTGAAGTAGTTCAGGGCCGCGCCGGCCGTCTGGTTTTCCCCCAAGGGGTGCAGAAAACCCAGATAGCCGGAATTGACGTCGCCAAAATAGTTCACGTAGCTGGCGGCGAACGCCTTGGTGCGGATGCTGGCGACTCCGGCCGGGTTGTAGTACAGGGCCGACTCGTCGTCGGCCAGCCCGGTGAAGGCCCCTCCCATCGCCAACGGCCGCGCGCCGATGCCGTTTTTAAGAAACGGGTAAACCTTGGTGCCTACGTTTTCGTTGTTGGAGGCGCCGCGCGCCGAACCGGACAGAAACAGGGGGAGAAGGATGCTGACCAGAAGTTTTTTCATTTTATCGCTCCGTTTTTTTACCCCTACAATATAACCCCGAAAATCCCCCTGACAACTCAAATTCCTACCACCCCCGCACGGTCCGGTTGACGATATCCTCCGCCAGCTTGGAGACCGCCCGGGCCTTGCCGTCCTCCTCCGTTTCCAGGCCCGCGTCGTAGATGCCGAACCCCAGAAGTTCTTTTTCCTCCCAGACTATTTTTTTGTCCTTCTGGTTGGTCACCGAAACGTCCGCCCAGATGTTCACCACGTACTGCTTCACCTGCTGGTTCGCGTCAAAAGTGTGGGCCGTCCGTTCGTAGCGGATGATGGTGCCGGCCAAAACAAGCTCGGCCGATGCCATCGGCGTAACCTTCAGGATGTTGTCACGCAGAAAGCGGGAAGAGACCGAATCGGTGAGCGCTTCCCGCACCCCGAATTGCGTGGTCTGGTTTTCAAAAAGCGGCACGGCAACGGTTTTGGCCCCCGTTCCGCCCGGATTGAAGGAGTACGGCCCGCAGGAAAAAGCAAGCGCCAAACCAACGGCGGCGGAAAAAACGGAAAATCTGCGGGCTATCCTTGCCATACCACCTTTCCTCCTTTTACCACCGAGCGGGTCAAACGGACGCCCGAGTAGTAGGAAAGTTCCCGGTAATCCTCGGCCTCCCAGAGAACCAAATCGGCCGGCTTTCCGGGAGCCAAAAGTCCCGCCCCGTCTCCTTTTCCGAGCGCGTATGCCGCGTTACGGGTGACGGCCAAAAGCGCCTGCGCGGCCGAAAAACCCCATTCCACACAGGCCAGCATCATTGTGAAGGTCAAGGAGTAATTGGGGGAGGTGCCGGGGTTGAAATCGGTGGCCAGGGCCAGCGGGACTTTGGTCGCTAAAAGTTTTTTCACCGGCGGCGCTTTACGGGCACGTAAATAAAAAGAAGCCGATGGAAGCAAGACGGCAATCGTGCCCGACTTTTTCAAGGCCGCTATCCCTGAATACGAGATGAATTCCAGATGGTCGGCGGAGACCGCCCCCACCTCGGCGGCCAGTTTTGCCCCGTTGGAATTGGAGAGCTGGTCGGCATGCAGCTTGGGCCGAAGCCCCAGTTTCCTTCCGGCCAAAAGAATTTCCTTCCCCTCCCCATAGTTGAAGGCTATTTTCTCCACAAAAACATCGCAGAAATCCGCCAGCTTCCGCTTCGCCACTTCCGGCAAGAGCCGTTCAATCAGGAGCCGGACATATCCCTTTCTCCTGCTCTTGAATTCCGGCGGAATGGTATGCGCCCCCAAAAAAGTGGCCACTACCTCAATGGGCTGTCTTTCCCGGACGCGGCGGATGACTTCCAGCTGTTTCAATTCATCTTCAAAGGAAAGCCCGTATCCCGATTTTGCCTCCAGCGTGGTGGTCCCTTCGGCCAAGAACCGGGACAAACGCAGTAGTAGCAATCTCTCCAACTCCGCCTCCGTAGCCGCCCGCGTCTCCCGGACGGTGGAAAAAATCCCCCCCCCTTTTTTGGCAATCGTTTCGTAGGAAACCCCTTGATTGCGCAGTTCGAATTCCTCTTTGCGGTCCCCAGCGAAAACCGGATGGGTGTGGCAATCGACCAAGCCCGGGGTGACCAGCCCCCTGTTTGCGTCCAAATGCTCGTAATCGTTCAAGTTAAGGCGCCCCGCCAGTTCGTCTTTGTCGCCAATGTCCAGGATTTTCCCGTTTTGAACGGCTATCGCAACCCCCTTTTTCAATCCCAACGCCTTTTCGAAGGCCCCTACAACCGGCCCCACTTTTCCACCTGCGCAGGTAGCCAGCTGTCCGATATTATCGATCAAAATTTTTCTGTCAGCCATTCAAGTCAATATAGAGATTTGAAAAAGAAACCAAAAGTCGTTCTCATTCTCGGGATCAGGAATCGTTCTCGTAAGGCTTTGGTGCTGAAGTGGAAAAACGCCGGTCAAGAATCTTTTTGGGCCAGGGCCCGTCTCGATTTTTTGGAAATCTCCGCCAGTTCGTCCAGCCGGGATTTAAGTTTTTTTCTGCTCTTTGAAGAAAGACGATTCTTTTTTGCCGCCTCGCATTCCAAAAGCGCATCCTGGTACCGGCCGGACTGGTAATAGGCCTTCGCCAGCCGGGCGCGGCAGTCCACAAAATTGTAGCCGCTCTGCGCCGGGTCGGACTCTAGCCGGCGGAGCAGTTCGGAAAATACCGCCGCGGCGCTGTCCCACAGTTGTCTTTCCTGATAGATGGTCCCCTTGGCCCATAGGGGGCTTTTGGCCTCCGGATAGGCGGCGGTCAGGGAATCTGCCAGCTTTTGCGCCCATTCATAATCCTTTTGATTGATCAAAGCCCACATAAGCGAGGCCGCCGCCGCCGGGCGGGAAAAGTATCCCCTTTCCTTGGCCCATATCAGCTGTTCGATCCCTTTTTTCCGCTCATCCGGAAAAAACGCGGAGATTAGAAACTTCCGCGTCCGCGCCGATTTCCAGAAATTGTAATTCCCCAGCCCGCTGTAGGCGTCGTACAAACTCGAATCCAGTTCCAAGGCCCGGTCAAAGTTCTTTTTGGCCTTCAGCCCGGCCGTAAGCCCGGATCCCCAGTATCCTCTTCGATGTTCGTAAATCGCCCGGTACCCCCAGATATTTCCCATCAATAAAAACAAATCCGGCCGCGCCCCCGGCTGTTTTGCCTTCTTCAGCTTCTTCAATTCCTTTTCCGCCAGCTGTTGGGCGATTGAAAGTTGAATGGAAAAAGCGGGGGAAAAGCTGTCCTGCTCGGCATCCATCATTTGGGCGGCCTTTTCCACCGCCCAGAAAAAATGCCCCCAAGGGTCCCCCGGATCGGACTTGACGAGGGCGCGGAACAGGCTGTCCGCTTCGGTGAAGCGTTCCGCGGCCACCAGTTCCAAACCGGCCAGAAACTGCCCCTCCCGCACGGTATCCGGAATGACTTTGGCGAAAGCGGCATCCGGGGAAATCCATATAGCGCCGACAAGGAGAAGGCCGGAAAACCAAAGCGAAATTCTTCTCACGCCCCGGGAATATACAACCGGCTCGAACCCCGCCCAAGTTTTTTCTGTATAAAGAGAAAAGATTAAACTCTTGGCCCGGACGGCTTGTCCAACGCTTGAAAGCAAAGGAGGAACGATGAACAGAACTCTTTGGTATGCGGCGCTCGGTCTTCTCTTGATGGTCGGGGCCTTCGGCTGCTCCGAAAACAGCGTCAGTTCCGACACCGACCAGTCGGCCATTCTGCGCATAATCGGCGAAACCCCTGAATACTCCAGCCCGGAAGTTCTCTCTCCCACAGACCAGACCCTTTCCAAGGTTGCCGTTGACACGGTCAAGCTTTGGTGGCGGCAGCTCGTAAGCCGCGGGCGGATTATCGGCTGGGGCGTCCGCCAACCGGCCGACTCGACCCATCCCTTTCCTTCCATTACTGTGACGTTGACCGACACCCTCCGGGGAATTCTGCACATCGTGGGGACCGACTCGACCGACACCACCCATCTGCAGAAACCCTTCACCGAAGTGGCCACCCGCAAGCTTTATTTTGAAAAGCGCAATCCCGACCGCTTCCGTCACCGGGGCTGGGTTCTGGCCGGCGTTTCCGCCGTCGAGCTGGTCTCTGTTCCCAACACGGCCAAAATCGATTCGGTTAAAATCCAGACCGCCTCGGTTGCCCAAACGGTCACGGCCGACAGCATTTTGGCCATCGTCTTGCGGCACGACATCATCGAATTGGCCAAGGGGGATTCCGTCAACCTGACGGTCTTCACCGGCGACCCCACCGATTCCGTCTTCCTGCACGCCCACGTGCAGATGGGAACACTCCCCAGTCACCGCCGCAAACGGTTTACGAACAACGGCGACGGCTCCTTTTCCGGCTGGATAAAAATCCCTTCCCACGCCGGCTTTTACGGCCGCTGGCACTTGGTGGTGGATGTTTTGAAGGGGCACGTCCTTTCCAGTAACGACTTGAACGACTACGACTCCCGCCAGTGGGGGCTTTTGTACCGGGTTGGGATTCCGGATTAAAAACGTCGCTTCAACAAAAAAGCCGCTCGAGGGTGGGCGGCTTTTTTGTTTGCGCGCGAACGGCTATTTGACCAGTTGCATCTTCTTAGTTTCCACAAAATCCGCGGCCTTGATTTGGTATAAGTAAATGCCGGATGAAACGGCCTGTCCCGTCTGGTCTTTTCCATCCCAAACCACTTGGTAATATCCGGCTCCTTTTTCCTCATTCACCAGCGTCCGAACCGCCTGTCCGAGCATATTGAAGATTTTCAACTCCACTTGGGCCGGTTCCGGAAGGGCATACTGAATGGTGGTTGTCGGGTTGAACGGGTTGGGATAATTCTGTCCCAATTCAAAGCTGACAGGCAAACTGGAAATGGCAACCACCCGTCCCTCGGGCGGCGGCCCGGAAAATTGCTGGCCGCCCGCATTGCAGGAATCGGGTGTGGCATAACCCGTCAGATAAGGCGTGCGGTCCACACTGCCCGAAAACCAACTGCTTGGCGGCGGGCTTGACGGCGGGTCCTGTGTCCACCAGTTCCCTTCTGCCTTTATAGTGCCTGTAGGGGAGGATGACTTTATCACTGCTTTGGCCCCGGAAGTGGCCGTGGTCATCAAAAAGTTGTTTCTCCCGCAATCCGGCGGATTGGGAACCGGCACAATCCCGCCCAGCCGGGTTTTGGCGCTTCGGCTGGAAACCGCGGCCTTGCTGAAATGCGTAAAAGTGGAATTGTACACCACCACCGTGGCCGTGTCCCCCCGGACGGCAAGGGCAGTATCTGCATAACTAAAACGGGCAAATTCAATGTTTGCGCGCCCCGGAAAAGGAACTATCATACCACCCCAGTCGCCATTTGCAGGTGTTGCCGAAGATGAAGTAAAAATGATGGAGTCTCCCACTGTCCCCACACAGCTCAAGGTTCCTTTGATAACTAACTCGCTCTTATTACCGCCGTCGCTTGTAAACTTGACGGTGGTGCCGGGCTGCAGGGTCAAGGTTACGGCGGAGTCCACGAGCAAATCGCCGGTAATCTGCACAATCCCTGGGCCCCATGTAGTATTTGTAGAAACCCGATTAGCGCTGGAGCCCTGCAGCCACTCAACACTCATATTTCCGCCAGTACCTTTTATCCCTTCAACCGCCACTTGCGTGGCTCGATTTTGCACCCACCCCAACCCGCCCACAAACTGATAAGCTCGCGTGGAAGGATTGGTGCTTTTGTTAAATTTCTGTTTGGTCAAATCATTCCAGAAAAAACCGCCGGAACCAACGCCACTTCGATCTCCTGTTCCCACAAAGAAACATTGCTGATCCAAGCTGTCGCTTCCCAAAGAATCGTTCGGATTATTGAGGTCCAATTGATTATTGCCTGATACACAATTGGTTGACGGATTAGTCACATTGTAAAGACCCCGGGGTGACTCGATATCCACGTTTTTATGCTCTTCACAAACTGGACAAAGCAGGCTATTATACTGCTCCCCATTAGTGACAGGGTAGGATGAATGGAGTAGATTGTGGCTGAATTCACAAGGAGGATTCAGCGATGCGGAAGCGGGTCTTTGATGGCAAGACCAAAGCGAAAGTAGTTTTGGAGGGGTTGCGGGGGCG
>DATLYY010000059.1 GCA_035574275.1 Verrucomicrobiia bacterium | reverse complement strand
GTTTTGGCCCCCTCGAATTCCCCCCGTTGAGCCAGAATGAATCCGAGATTGTTCAAACAGACTGCCGTTTGCTCTTTATCATCCAATTTTCGATCCAACTGCAGGGCTTCCCGAAAAAAACCGACGGCTTCCTGAAAACGGTCGGCCATCATATGGGCCACGCCAATGTTGTTCAACGTGCCGGCCAGATTTTTGGTGACCCCCAAACGGCGCTGTATTTCGGCGGCCTTGGTATAATGGAAAAGGGCCTCTTCGATGCGTAACTGGTGGGCGTAGGTGGCTCCCAAATTGTTATAGGTGCGGGAAACCTCGAATTCCTTTCCCAATTTTTCCAATAGCGCAAGCGCTTTTTTCAGGTTTTGCTCCGCTTTTGGGTAATCCGGGATTTGGCGGAATTGGTTCCCCAAGCGGTTGCAAGCATCAGCTTCTTCTTCCAGTTTTTTGAGCTTGCTGGCCATTTTTAGTTGACAGGTGTACTCCGAAATGGCCTTATCCAACTCTCCCTGGCGAGCAAAGAAGTTCCCCCGTTCACGATAGATCTCTAAGAACAGGCCATTTTGGCGGGAGCCAGCAGGGAGTTTTTGCACCCATTTAAGCGAGCGGTTCAAATACCAATTTTCCGTTCTGAAGTCCTCTTTGGCGCCCGCTTCTCCTGCGGCGACGAGAGCCTGGCTGGCGGCCTCCTCCCAAAGGCCGGCGCCGGCGGCCTGAAATTCCCACTCAAACGAACGGGTTTTGTCGGCGGTACGGTTACTTTGGGCAAAGAAATCCCAAATTTTTTTATGGTTGTTTTTCCGGTCTTTCAGTGTCGAGTAAAGCGCTTCGCGCAGGCCGGGGCGGGAGAAGGCGAGGCGGTTTTCTCCCATTGGGAGAAGGAAACCGGCTTGCTGCAGGTTTTTCAGCAGCAGTTTCAAGTTATTTTGTTCCCAAAGGCCGGTTTTGAAGATTTCCTCAAGCGTGATGAAGCCGAGGAAAAACGAGAGTCGAGCCAGAAGCTTTCGTTCTTCGTCCGGGAGGGTGGCGGTGAGCGCCAGAAGCTCTTTTTGCGAGGCGGGGGAGAGGGGGATATCCATGAGGGTGTTTTCCTTCCATTCCCAGCCCGCACCATTCCAACGAAACAGTTTTTTTTTCTGCCAGAAGCCCAGTTCAAACTCGATTAATGAGACCTCGCCAGAGGTTTTCCGCCACAAAAGCTTCGCAGTTTTCTGCGAGACGCCGAAGCCGGAGGCCAGCCAGTCGGCGAGCTCACGTTCGGAAAGTCGGGGATAGGGCTGGAAGCGGTTTTCGATATCGATGGCCAGACGGACAGAGGGAAAACTGGTCGTTTTACCCAGATCCGATTTGTCGTTCAACTCTTTTTGAGCCCGCACGATGGTCGCGGGCACTTCGGCGGAAAGGCTTTTTTCCAAATGCATGGAAGAAGCCGACCAGAATCTCGGGAGAAGGGTGCGGCACCAGCCAGCGGAGGACTCATCCGACCGGGCAAGTTTTTTCCTCAGGGCGGGATCCTCCAGCAGCCAATCCAACACTTGGAAGCCGTCCCGCGGGCGCTCCTCCCTGTTTTTGGCTGCCAGCCGGCCTATCAGATGCTGCCAGAATTCCTTATCCTTCAAATTGCGAATTGGGAGCCGGGGCAGCGGGGCTTCCTGATGGCGGGCCAAGGTTGCCGCTGGGTCAGGGTCGGCAAACGGCGGGCGCCCCAGAAACAGTTCGCAGAGGATTATCCCACAGGCGTAGAAGTCCGCCCGGGCGTCGGGCTTTTCCTTCCGAATCAGCTCCGGTGCCAGATAGTCCACTGTGCCCCCCACACTTTCATTATCCAGTGGGCTTGCGGACTGAGCCAAACCCAAATCCATAATTTTCAACTGCAACGGGAGCTCGGCCTTCCGCCTTGACACGACCAGGAGATTGGAGGGTTTCAAATCCCGGTGCACCAGTCCCTTTTTGTGCAGCAGGGCAAGCCCCAAAAAAAGTTGATAGCAGAGCAATTTTCTGGAAATCGAGTCGAGCTTCGGCCAGCATTCCCGTATGTTTTTTCCTTTTAGAAACTC
>DATLYY010000058.1 GCA_035574275.1 Verrucomicrobiia bacterium | reverse complement strand
CTCCTTACGAAGGAGGGGATTAAGGGGAGGTTGCACTAAGCCGGAATGTAGCACAAGGGCAGCTGCCTCTTTGAAGGCAGCCAACCCAATAGAGCTGAAGGGAAGGTGGCGCCTCCCCTTCACATGCCGCCCAAATCCCGCCGACCCAGAGCCCCCGACCTCGGGTAGCCAAAGAGGACACAAAGGAAAGGAAAAAGGGGCGGAGGCGTACGCTCCGCCCCTCCCTTCCCTGAATTCGTAGGGGCAGACCCATGTGTCTGCCCATCCTGTCCCCTCCTTACGAAGGAGGGGATTAAGGGGAGGTTGCATTTTCCCCTGCAAAATCCCCCCGAATTTGCAGGCGTTCAAAAATTACACCCCCTTTTTTTGCCCATTTTTCCAAATTCACAACAAAATTCCCACCGTTTTTGCAATCCCCATTTCCCCACATTGCCCCGTTGGCGTTTGACCTTTCCTTTGCCGATAATTAAGTTGAGGGGGAATGAGTTCTCGCGATAATGTAAATCTTTGCGCCTTGGGGCGCCTTAATTAACCCCCCACGGCCATTTAACCATTTAACGACTCGGAGCGTATGGAGACAGCAACGGCGGAACAGTTAAAAATCAAGCTCTTTCGGGAATTGAAACGCACCCACACCTGCGGCGAGCTGGCCAAAAACAATATCGGACAGACCGCGATTTTGAACGGCTGGGTCTCCGTGGCGCGCGACCACGGCGGTGTGATTTTTATCGATTTGCGCGATCGGTATGGGGTGACGCAGGTGGTCTTTAAGCCGGATGTCGTCAGCGCCGAGATTATGGCAAAAGCGCATTCCCTAAGAAGCGAATGGGTGGTGTCGGTTAAAGGAAAGGTTGAAGCAAGGCCGAAGGGGATGGAGAATCCCAAACTCTCGACCGGCGAAATCGAGGTGCTGGCCGAGGGGGTGGAGATTTTGAACGAATCCAAAACCCCGCCGTTTGAGATTTCAGACGAGACCGGCGCTTCCGAGGATGTGCGGCTTTTTTATCGCTTTTTGGATTTGCGCCGCCCCACGATGCAGGAAAAATTCCGGGTGCGCCACATCGCCGCCTTGTCCGTGCGGAATTACCTGCATTCCCGCGGGTTTTACGAAATCGAAACGCCGCTTCTGATGCGCTCCACGCCGGAAGGGGCCCGGGATTACATCGTGCCTTCGCGGACCAACCGGGGGAAATTTTACGCCCTGCCCCAGTCGCCGCAGCTTCTGAAGCAGATTTTGATGATTTCCGGCTTCGACCGCTATTTTCAGCTTGCCCGCTGTTTGCGGGATGAGGACCTGCGCGCCGACCGCCAGCCGGAATTCACCCAGATTGATATGGAGATGGCCTTTGTGACGCAGGAGGACGTCTGGGAGGTGATCGAGGGGATGATGGCCGCCGTTTTCAAGGATACCTTGAAGTTGGGAATAACCCTCCCCTTTCCCCGTTTGACTTATCGCGAGGCGATGAACCGCTATGGGACGGACAAACCGGACACCCGTTTTGACTGGGAACTGGTGGATTTGACTGCCTTCGGCGCCAAAACGGGCTTCAAGGTCTTTTCCGAAACTGCAAAAAAGGGCGGCGCCATCAAGGCGTTGACGATTCCCAAGCCGCCGGAGTTTACGCGGAGCCAACTCGATTTGTTGGAAGACCAGGCCAAGCAGTATGGAGCCAAGGGGTTGGCGAATTTCATTAATGAAGCAGGCGAATTGAAGTCCCCCCTCCTCAAGTTTTTCAAGGAGGAGGAAAAGAAGGAATTGGTTTCTCTGCTTGGACTTAAGGAAGGCCATATTTCTTTCATCGTGGCCGACCGCTGGGAGACCGCCTGCACCGTTTTGGGCCGGTTGCGCAACGACTTGGCCAAAAAGTTTAAAGTGATTCCTGAAAACAAGTGGAACCATCTCTGGGTGTACGAGTTTCCGGTTTTTGAATACAACGCGGGTGAAAACCGCTTTGACGCCATGCACAACATTGTCACCTGCCCGTATGAGGAGGATTTAGCCAAGCTGGACGAAGGGTTCACAACCCCCCTCCCACTTGGCGACCCGGCCCATCCTTGGGGACACATCCGGGGATACCAGTATGATTTGGTTTTGAATGGTTCGGAAATCGCCTCCGGCGGCATCCGAATCCACAAGCGCAGCATTCAGGAAAAAGTGCTGGCGATTTTGGGCATCAACAAGGAACGGGCCGAGCGGATGTTCGGGTTTCTGCTCCGGGCGTTGGAATACGGCGCGCCGCCCCACGGCGGCATTGCGCCGGGGTTTGACCGGATTGTCGCCTTGCTGGTCGGCTCGGACAACATCCGGGACGTGATTGCCTTCCCCAAAACCTCCGCGGGACAATCCCTGATGGACGGCTCGCCGGCGGAAGTGGACCCGCGGCAGTTGGAAGAATTGGGCATCCGGCTTTTGGACGAGGAGAACTCGAAGGGCAAGAAATAATGGCGGTGCAGACCAAAAAAATCGAGTTGAATGGAGTTGACCAGCGGCTTTTGTTCGGGCCGTCGGACATTTATCTGCGGCTCATCGAGGAGAAGCTGCCGCTCAAGCTGGTGACCCGCGGTGAAACGTTGGTGATTGAAGGCCAGCCAAATTTGGTGGACAAGGCCGCGGCGTTGTTCGTCGATTTGATTGCCCGGTTAAAAAACAAACAAGACATTACCGAGCAGTACATCCTCTATTCGCTGGCGCGGATTGAATCGAACGGGCTCGGCCCGGCGGGGGAGCTGGAGGCGCAGGCCGTAATCACCTCGCTGACCAAGGAGGCCGTGCAGCCGAAAACGGTCGGGCAGAAGGATTATCTGGCGGCGATGGCTTCCAACGATATCGTTTTTGCCATCGGCCCGGCGGGGACGGGAAAGACCTTTTTAGCGGTGGCCAAAGCGACGGCGGATTTGAAGAGTGGAAGAGTCAATCGAATCATCCTTGTCCGCCCGGCCGTGGAGGCCGGTGAATCGTTGGGGTTTTTGCCCGGCGACATCCGCGCAAAAGTGGATCCGTATCTGCGGCCGGTGTATGACGCTTTGCACGAGCTTTTGCCGGCGGAGAAAATTCAGAAGCTGATAGAAATCGGCATTATCGAAATCGCCCCGCTGGCGTTTATGCGCGGGCGCACGCTCAATAACTGCTTTGTGATTTTGGACGAGGGGCAGAACACCACCAGCTCGCAGATGAAAATGTTTTTGACCCGGTTGGGGGTGGGCTCCAAGGCGGTGATTACCGGCGACATCACGCAGATTGACTTGGAAAACAAGAAGGCCTCCGGACTGGTCACGGTGCAGAAAATTTTGGACGGGATTAAAGGCGTTACCTTCGTTTATCTGACTGAAAAGGACGTGGTGCGCCACCGGCTGGTGACGGACGTCATCAAGGCGTATGAGCGGTATGAAGGGCGAGGGCGGTAGGCGCCCGCCCGTTTCGATTTTCAGCGGGCGTTACCGTCTTTCAGCCGGCTTGAAAAAGAATATCCTCGCGCTATCCAACCGAATCATCAAAAGCGAGAGAAAAAGTTTGAATGCAAATTTGATTTTCATCGGCGATGCGAGGATGAGGCAATTGAACCGGCGCTATCGGGGAAAGGACAAAACTACAGATGTGCTCTCCTTTCCCATCGAAGCGAACGGCAAAAAAATGGAGGGGGAAATTTACATTTCCGTTCCCCAAGCCAAGCGGCAGGCGCCGCTTTTTGGCAACAAGGCCGGGGGGGAAATCTTGCGTCTTGCCGCGCACGGATTTTTGCATCTCTTGGGATACGGCCACCAAACCGTTGAAGAGAGAAACGAAATGTTTGCCCGGGAAGAAAAATACCTGAAGGGATTTGGAGCGGCCTCCAGCCGGGGGGGAAAATGCTGATTTGGGCCGCTTTGCTTTGGTTTTTCCTTTGGGGGCTTGCCTACGTAATTTCGCGCGCCAGTTTGGAGCTTTTCCGGGATTCGGAGGAGTTGAAGGAAGCGGCCGCTCCCCTCTCCCCTTTCCGCAAAGCCCGGCTGGAAACGATTTTGAAAAACCCGCAGGCGACTTTGTTCGTGCTTACCTTGGCCCGTTCGCTCGCCTTGGTTTTGGCGACCGTTTTTGCCTTCGGGATAACCGCCTCGGCCCAACCGGCCCAGCCGGTTTTGACCTTGGCCATTCTTTTATCCATCACTTTTTTGGGCTTCGTTTTCTTCGGCGAGGCCCTGCCCCGTTATTTGCCGGAGGAGCCGGGAAAAAGCCCGCTTTTGCGCTATCTGTGGCTGGTCTGGTTTTTGCGCGTGCTCTTCTCCCCTTTTCTGATTCTGCTCAAACCGTACCAGGCGCGGCTCAAGTCCACACCGGAGGAGCTGGAGGAGAAAAAAGAGGAGCTGGTAGAGCGGGCGATCGAGTCCTTGGCGGAATCGGCCGGGATGGGGGAATTGGTGGTTGAAAGGGAAGAGAAGGAAATGATTCAGAAAATCTTTCGGCTGGACACCACAGAGGTGAAGGAAGTAATGGTGCCGCGCATCAACATCACCTGGGTGGAGGTGGACGAAGGGCTGGAGGAAATCAAAAAGAAAATCAAGGAAACCGGCCACGCCCGCTTTCCGCTCTGCCGCAAAACCATCGACGAGGTGACCGGCATTCTCTATGCCAAGGATCTGCTGGCCTCCCTTACACTCGGTGAAAAACCGGATTTGGAAAAAATCGCCCGCCCGGCCTACTTTGTGCCGGAAACCAAGATGTTGGACGAGCTTTTGCTGGAACTCAAAAACATGAAAAATCATCTGGCCGTCGTAGTGGATCAGTACGGCGGCACGGCCGGAATGATTTGTCTGGAGGACATACTGGAGGCCATCGTCGGCGACATTCGGCAGGAGGCGGAAACACCGGAGAAGAAGGAAATCGAAAAAATCTCCGAACTCGAATACTTGGTTTTGCCAACGGTTTCCCTGGCCAACCTGGCGGAGGCCATCTCCTCCCGGTTGCCGGAAGAGGAATTTGACACGGTCGGCGGTCTGATATACGCATTGGTCGGCACGCTACCGACCGTCGGGCAAAAGGTTAGCTCCAACGGGCTGGAATTCACGGTGGAAAAGGTCTCCGGCCAGCGTATTCAGCTCGTGCGGGTCACCAAGGTTTTGCCCCAGCCGAAGTCATCAGCGTAGTCGTCGATTCCTTTCAGCTTGACACTTCTTGCATCAAAGCAAATCTTGCCTTTATGAACAAGGAGGGTTGGCAGAGCTGGTTTAATGCGGCGGTCTTGAAAACCGTTGGCTCCCGCAAAGGAGCCCGAAGGTTCGAATCCTTCACCCTCCGCCAAAAAACTCCAATCGGAGAGCAAATGAACATAGCTGAACGTAGTCTTGGAGAAAAAATATTGAAAAACGAAAAATTTATGGCAGAGTCAATCATGGGCGGACAGCGACACATTTTCATCAACATAGGTGAATAGGAAAGGATGGCGGTGGGTCGTCGTTGCGGTAGTGGCGATGATCAACCGCTGGCAATTCTCGCAACGATCGCTCCAAAATACGGGTGGCTGAAATAAGAAGGCATCATGACAATGATTAAAGCATTCATAAAGGGGCATCCCATACTTACCTACTACGTCTTGGTGTTTTTGGTCTCTTGGGGCAGCTTCCTTGTGGTTGGCGGACGCGGATTCCTCGCCGGCACAAGTTGGCAAACCGACACGACGTTTCTACCTGCAATCTCGGCAATGCTCTTGGGCCCTCCTGCTGCGGGTCTTCTATCAGTTATTTTTATTTCCCAAAAAGCGGGACTGTGCGAACTACTTTCCCGGTTGTTCAAATGGCAGGTTGGCGGGCGCTGGTATGCGACGGCATTACTTATTGCCCCCATTGTTGAGGCTGTGGTTCTCTTTTCGCTCTCGCAAATTTCCTCGGTATTTCTTCCTAAAATTGTTACCGTAGCCGACAAGGTTTCTCTCTTGCTTTCCGGTATTGCGATAGGGTTCGTGGGCGGGTTTATGGAGGAATTGGGTTGGACTGGGTTTGTCATTCCCCAGCTTAGAACACGTTTCAGCATTCTTTCTACGGGTTTAATTGTAGGCGTCTTCTGGGGAATTTGGCACATGCTTCAAATGTGGTGGGTAGGAGGAACTTCCGCTGAGGCGCTTCCTCCGTTTTTTTTCCTGACTTTATACTTCCTCTTTGCGATAGCGCAACTGACGGCCTACCGGGTGCTTATGGTTTGGGTTTACGACAATACAAAAAGCCTGTTGGTGGCAATACTCATGCATTCAAGTTACATAGCCAGTACGCTCTTCGTCCTTGCGCCTCCGACAACAGGTATTTCCTTCCTTTTCTATAGTGGATTATTTACTATTACGCTTTGGTTTATTGTTGCAGTCGTTGCATTAGTTACCGGATATTTTCAAATAGACACCGCCAGAAAACTGTCACGCGGAGAATAGGTCGATGAAAAAAACGGTGTTAAAAAACCTGCAGGAAATTCCGGGCGTAGGCAAAAGCATCGCCCAGGACCTCTACGACCTCGGTTTCCACAAAGTATCCGATCTGAAAAAGAAAAACCCGGAAAAGATGTATTTCGATTTATGCCGGAAGCGGGGGCAGCATATCGACCGGTGCATGCTGTACGTTTTCCGCTGCGCCGTGTATTATGCCTCCACGAAGAAGCCGAATGCAAGCAAGCTGCTTTGGTGGAACTGGAAGGACTCAAAACAACCAAGGAGGGTAAGATGAACGAAGAGAAACCTAAACGCGGAGCGCTTTTGTATTACCAATTGGCCAGCGTGATTTTGCTTTTGGTACTGGTTGGGTTTTCCATCTCGGGGCTTTGGGGACTGGTCAAAATTGGGCTTCCAAAACTGACTGAGGAATACGAATGGAAACGCGTCGCTACGTTCGACCGTTACATCGAAGACAAGTACCAGGAAAAAAACGGCCTCTTCTATCCCAAATTTGAAAAGGAAGACACCACGGCGGCTTTGACCCGGGAACAGGTGGAAGCAAAGTGGAAATCGGCCCAAGTGAATGTCTTGGACGATGAACGGCGGGAGGGGCTGCGGATGATCATGCTTTGGTTCGTTGTGGTTCTGGTCTGCCTGCCGTTATACCTCTATCATCACAAGGCGGTCAAAAAGGGGCGGCAGGCGATGGAGCAGGCAAGTGTGTAACACAAATGCTTGAGACACTGTGAACCATTTTCGAGCGGGGGAGGACTGATGAAAAAGATTTGCTTTCTTTTGCTGCTTGGCATCCTGGGTATTGAAGAAATAACTGAGGCCGAAACCGGATTTTCTGTTGGACTCAAAGGAACCTACGGTATTCCCTTGGGCAAATTTTCCGAAGTCGGTGAGCCCTACATTATTGCCGGCCAGAAAGCCGCCCGTCCGGCTTTCGGCTTTGGAAGCATTGTTAAGTACCGACCACCTTTTCTTTCCAAAACCGTGGCTGTTCGGGGCAGAATTGAGTATTTACAAATGGATGACATGTCGGGTGAATACGTAAGCATTGCAGAAAACGGGGATACTCTCGGCAGAACGGACTTCAAGTTTAGGGTTATACCCGTATCAGTGGCCATCCAATATTCCCCCTTTCCCATTAATTTCAATATTAAACCCTTTTTGGGTCTCGGCATTGGAACTTATTTTTATTCATATGCGAATGTGGGATATAATCCTCGCTCCTCCTTTTCTCAAATTCTAGAACGAAATTATACACGTCTCGGCGTCGATTTTGAACTGGGAAGCGAATTGTCTCTTCTGCATTGCTGGGCAGTTGAAACATCCTTTAGCTACAACGTCGTTTTTCTGCGCAGAGGGGATGATATTGGTGTTCAGAGCAACCTATCCGCTCTTCGTTTCTTTCAAATCAGCACGGGGGTTTTGTATAGAATTTAGGTTATCCCCCAGCTGAAATCGAGGCGCCAAGAAAAGCCGAATTGAAATCCGGCTTACGAA
Source organism: Verrucomicrobiia bacterium (assembly GCA_035574275.1). Taxonomy (NCBI): domain Bacteria; kingdom Pseudomonadati; phylum Verrucomicrobiota; class Verrucomicrobiia; species Verrucomicrobiia bacterium. The sequence continues at coordinate 37,678 of DATLYY010000058.1, read as the reverse complement.
TACAAGGTCTTTTTCCTATTCCACCCAGTCGGCGATGAAGATGTTGGTCTCTCCCTGAACCTTGGCGTTGCGGTTGGAGGCGAAAACCAGCTTTTTTCCGTCGGAAGTGAACATCGGAAAGCCGTCAAAGGTTTCGTTGAAGGTGATCCGCTCCAGCCCCTTGCCGTCCGTTCCGACCATATACAAATCAAAGTTGCGCCCCTTGGGATTTTCCATGTTGGAAGAAAAAATCACCCGTTTGCCGTCCGGGAAAAAATAAGGGCCAAAATTGGCGGCGCCGTTGGAAGTCACTTGCTTCTTTTTTTTACCATCCGCATCCATCACAAAAATTTCCAAAGCCCGGGGGCGAATCAGCCCATCCTTTAGTAAGGCGAGATAATCCGCCTTCGATGCCGAATCGGCCGGATGATGGGCGCGGAAGCAGATTTTTTTGCCGTCGTAGGAGAAAAATGGGCCGCCGTCATAGCCGATTTCATCCGTCAATTGCTTCAAGTCCGAACCGTCGGCGTTCATCGTGTAGATGTTCAAATCCCCGCCGCGTGAGGATGTGAAGACGATTCTTTTGCCGTCGCGGGAAATCGTGGCTTCAGCATCGTATCCCTCCGAATCGGTCAATTGCTTGAGGCTTGAGCCGTCCGGGTTGGCCGTGTATATCTCGTAGGTGGGGTGCAGCTGCCAGACGTAACCTTTGGAATAGTCCGGTTTCGGAGGGCAGGCGGAATCCGTTAGGTGAGTCGAGGAGAACAGAATCCTTTTGCCATCCGGGAAATAGTAGCCGCAGGTGCAGCGCCCTTTGCCGGTGGAGACCAGCCGCTTGTCCGAGCCGTCTGCGTTCATCGTATAAATCTGGTCGCAGGAATCGTTCCCCTGATGGTACTGGAAAATCAGCTTGGAATCATCAATGGAAAAATACGCCTCGGCGTTTTCCCCGCCGAAGGTGAGCTGGCGGATGTTTTTCAAGTGTTTTTCTTCCGGCAGCCGCAGGGGGTCAACGGGGCCGTTTTGGGCGGAAGTGCGCGTCATCGCTAAAGTCAGAAGCAAAAGCCCGGCTCCGGCTTTCAGCATTTTCGAGTAAGCAGTTTTCGTTTTCATGGTATCAATAATAATAAATAGAAGGTGTCAAAAGATGATATTTGTCAGGAATTGGGGCGGACTTGATATATATCAAGTGTGAAGGGAGTTTCGACCGATAACTTGACAGACGGTTGGTGTTCCGGTAGTATCCATACTTGCAGATGAAAGGAGAACGGCGATGAAGAAAAGCATTTGGGGAGTTTTGCTTGCTTTTGGAATCTTTTTCCCCTTTGAGGCCAAAACGGCCCCCATCAAAGCTGCTTTGGGGCTGCGGGCGGGGGCCAGTTGGAACCCGGATCAGTTTGTAGTTGGCGCGCAGGCGGAAGTCGGCTCGCTCGGACTGGCTACGATTGCCCCCAGCATCGATTTGGGATTTGGGGACAACTCCGATTTGACCGCCGCCAATGTCGATTTGCGCTGGTATCTTTTTCCCCTGCCCCAGACCGGCATTCAGTTCTACGCCGCCGCCGGCCCCACGGCGGTTTTCGTCAACAGCAATAGCGAAATCGGTTTGAGCTTGATCGCCGGGGCGAAAATTCCGATGAAGGGAACCGGACGCTACAACGTCGAAGCCCGCTTCGGCATCGGGGACATCCCGGATTTGAAGGTAATGCTGGGGGTTTTGTTCGGGCTTTAAACGGCGCTTCCGGTTGATTTTTTGAAGCGGCGGCGGTCGTTGGAGTCCAGAATCCGCTTGCGGATGCGGATCGATTTGGGGGTCACTTCCACCTGCTCATCCGCGCCGATGTATTCGAGGGCTAATTCCAAAGTCATCTTCATTGGGGGCGTAAGCATAATCGCTTCGTCCGCGGCCTTGCTGCGCATGTTGGTGAGCTTCTTTTCCCGGCAGACGTTCACTTCGATATCCTCATCCCGCGCGTTCTGCCCCACCACCATCCCGGCATAAACCGGCACGCCGGGGCCGATAAAAAGCGTCCCCCGCTCCTGCGCCATATCGAGGGCGTAGGCGGTGCTCACACCCGGCTCGTAGGAGATGAGGGAGCCATGGACGTTAATTCTGACCAATTCTGGCTGGAACGGCTCGTACTTGTTGAAGACGTGATTGGTAACCGCTGTGCCGCGGGTTTTGGTCATCAGGGCGGATTTGAGGCCGATGACGCCGCGGGTGGGCATATCGTATTCCAGATGCTGGTCGCCGGATGGCGTCCCTTCGACCGAAAGCAGAGTTCCCTTGCGCGCCCCGCATTCGGCAATCACCGCCCCTTGATACTCCATCGGAACGTCGATGGTCACCAGCTCGTACGGCTCCAGTTTTTGGCCGTTTTCCTCGTGCAGAATTACCATCGGCTGGGAAACCAGAAGCTCAAAACCTTCTCTTCTCATCTGCTCGATGAGAATAGCCAAATGCAACTCCCCGCGGCCGGAGACCAAAAACGAATCCGGGGAGTCGGTTTCTTCCACGCGCAAAGCGACGTTGGTTTCCAGTTCCCGGTTCAAACGCTCCCGAATCTGGCGGGAGGTGACCAGATTTCCCTCCTTGCCGCAAAAAGGTGAAGTGTTGACGCTGAAAGTCATCTGCACGGTGGGCTGGTCAACTTCCACCGGCGGCAATGCCCTGGGGTTTTCGAAGTCGGCTATCGTTTCGCCGATGGCGATTTCCGGCAGGCCGGCGACGGCCACGATTTCCCCCGCTTCTGCTTTTTCGGCAGATTCCTGCTTCAACCCCTTGTAGATTAGAATCTCGCTCACTTCCCCCGGCACAATGCTTTCATCCGTGCGTATTTGCGCCACCTTCTGCCCCGGGGAGATTTTTCCGGAGGTGATTTTGCCGATTCCCATTTTCCCTTTGTAGGTGTCGTAGGCCAGAGCCAAAACGAGCATTTGCAAGGGTTCCTTGGCATTCACCTTGGGCGCGGGGATTTTGTGCAGGATCGTCTCGAATAACGGCTTTAAATCGACCCCCGGTTTTTTCAAATCCAAAGTGGCGGTGCCGGCAGTGGCGGAGGTATAGACGATGGGGAAATCCAGAATTTCGTGGTCGGCATTCAGATGGACGAACAAATCAAACGTTTTATTGATGGCGTTGTCCGGCTCGGCATCCTGCCGGTCGATTTTGTTGACCACAACCACTGCTTTCAATCCCAGCTCCAAGGCCTTGCGCAGAACGAACTTGGTCTGGGGCATTGGCCCTTCCTTGGCATCCACCAAGAGCAGGACGCCGTCTGCCATCCGCAACGTGCGCTCCACTTCCCCGCCGAAATCGGCGTGGCCGGGGGTGTCCACGATGTTGATTTTAACCCCTTTATAGACGACGCTGGCATTTTTGGCCCGGATGGTTATCCCCCGCTCCCGCTCCAGATCCATCGAGTCCATAATCCGCTCCCCCATCTGCTCCAGATTGCGGGCCGCCTGGGTTTGCTTTAACATGGCGTCCACGAGGGTGGTTTTGCCGTGGTCCACGTGGGCAATGATGGCGATATTCCGTATGTTTTTTCGTCTTTCCATTGTTTTATCCGGTAAAAAAAACGCGCCCTCGTCAGGCGCGAAGTGGAAGAAATATACGCTATTTCAGTGATAAATCAAGGGGTTAGACGGCTTCAAACCGGCTTAATTTTCCCCGCTCTTTGCCGATAATTAAAGTAAGCGGACAACAGCGGTAAAAGTTAATTGCAGGACGCAGCACCCGTATTGCGAGGAGGGTTCATTTATGATAAACGGAAACGGCAGTTTCGTCGATATCGTTTTATCGGTAATCTTGTTCCCCACACTCTTTCAAGAGGCGTTCATCAACTTCGCCTGGGGAGCTACTGACCCGACTTGGCTTATGATGACCAAGCGGCTTTTCCTCTTGCTGCCGGTCTGTGCCATCATCCTCGGCTGCTGGGGAACCATCGCCTGCCTGCCGACCGTGGTCGTGCGCCAGAAAAGAATCGAGTTTTTGACCCTTCTTTTGGTCACCTGGTGGGACGTGGGCAAGGCCATCGCCTACTTTTGGGGCGGAATTGCCAAATTCGTCTTGAGCTTTCTGGCTTCCTTGGCGGGGCTGGTCAAGATTCTATTTTTTGCCACGCTTTCGATTCTGCAGGAACTCGTTTTCGCCCCCTTCCGGCTGATTTTCGGTGCCACCCGCAATCTGGTCAGCTCGCAGGTCGCTTGGGTGGCCGTCTATTTGACCGTTTTCTGGTGCTTGATTGAGGCGGTAATCTTTTCCTACGTGACCACGCCTTTGGTGATGGACGTTTTTTCCAACATCACCGGTGAAAATCTGCACCCTTATTTAGTCCGCATACCGCTTTTCGTCTTTCTGCTCTTCGTGGTGATGGGGAGCTACGCCGTGCTTTCAACCTTGGTCAACTCGGTCAAAAGCAAAAACGTCGCTTCCATACTCGGCATCGGCGCCATCGAGGCGGTGGTGCTTTTCGTTGAAGTAATGTTCCTTTATCGGGAGTTTGTGGACGCGCTGGTGCCCTGGTTCGCCCAGTATTCGGCCAATTTTGAGCTAGGCGTGACCGGTACTTTGGCGATTGCCACCTTCGTCTGGTTCGGCATCCGCAGCTTGTCCTGGTTCCTTTTCGCCTCCCATGGCACGCCGGTTCTGATGCAGATTATCCAAGGCAAGGGGGCCGAGGTTTTCGCCAAAAGTGAAATGCCCAAAACCCGCCTTTCCGCCATTTCGCCGGAGTTCGTGAACAAAATCAAGGAAGAGTCGGTCTGGTTCGCCACCAAGGGGGAAGAGCTTTTGGCCGCGGCGATTATGCCCCCCTTGCAAGTGGTCGCCTCCGGCATCAACTTCTGTACCCTCTTTTTGGCCGGCAATCATCTCTTCGAGCTTCCCTTCACCAATATGGAAGCAATTACCAACACCCGCTCACTATTGGAGAATTTCTCCAAACGGGGCTACCGGCGGAAGCCGGCCGAAAAGGTGACGGAAAAGGAAACCGAGTACACGCCACAAAAAGAGCTGGTTTAACTTTTGGGAGATGACGACAATGTCCAAACTCAAATTCCTGTATCCGGTTCTGCTTTTGCTCCTGACGCTTTCTCTGGGCTGCGGCACGAACGACGCCGCCGTCAAACCCCGGCTGGTGATGTTCGTCGGGGTGGATATCAGCGGCTCGTTTATGAAAACCCGCGAGGAGGATTTTGACGACGCGATGGAGTTTCTGTCCCACTACCTCTACGCCCATTTGAACGGGCTGGGCGGACTGGAACGCCCCTCCGTGCTTTTTGTCAGTTCCATCGGCGGCGCCAAACCGAACGAGCCGAAGACCTTTTATCCCATCCAGATGTTTGAGGGAAAATCGGTGGACGAGATTCACGACAAGCTGACGGAGATTTTTCCCAAGGACAAGCCGAACGACTTCACCGATTACAACGCCTTTTTCGAGCAGGTGGCCCTGACGGTCAAAAACAAGAATCTCGTGCTCCGGCCGATTTCCATCGTGATGACCAGCGACGGGATTCCGGACGCCAAGGTGAAGGGGAAAACCGACTTCAAGAGTTTGGAGTTGAAGCCCTTGGAGCGGCTGGCGCGCAACATCACCGTGCGGGTGCTTTACACCGACGCCGTGGTGGGGAAAAACTGGCAGACCCAGGTACGGCGCACAAGGGTTAAAATCTGGACGCAGGACGCCGAGGTGATGACCTCCTGGAAAGACCCCAAGATTATGCTGCCAGAAAAACCCTTGGAGGAGCAGGAGAAGTTTTTCGGCTGGGTGGCTGACAACGTCGACTTTGGCGTTCGCGCCCGCCGGGTGGACTGATTCTCCAAATCCGATATAAAAAGCCCCGTCGGTTTGAAGCCGGCGGGGCTTTTTTGTATCGACTCTACATTTTCACGGCAGGCGGTGGCAGTTCGAAGGCGGCCGGTTCGTGGGAAAAGCCGCAGGTTTTGTGGGTGCTGTCGCAAAAGGGCTTGTTTTTTGACTGACCACAACGGCAGAGGGAGACCACCGTCCGGCCAGCCAAGCCATAAGGCCTTCCTTCCGGGTCGACGATTACAAAATCCCCTTCCACCCGCAGCGAACCGTTTCTGTTTACGGTGATTTTGGTCGGCATTAAAAAGACCTCCTTTTCATCATTCCGAATTTCGTATTAGTTTTTTTGTCTCCTCCAAAAGCTTTTGAAACTCAGGCTCCCGACGGAACTTCTCAAGAATGGGATTGTATTCCAAGCCGTACCAATCCCGCGGGCTTATCTCAACACTTTTTCTGGCCAATCGATAGACCTCCTCGCGCTCATCCAAAAGGGCATACAGCTCGGCCATTTTTTGAAGCACGTATTCGTTCAGGAGCTCCTCCGATTGAACCTCTTTGGCTTTTTCCAAGGCTTCCTCCCGCTTTCCTTGTGCGGCATAAATGACGGCCAAAGCGGCCTTTCCATATGCATCACTCGCGTCTAATTCCAAGGCCTTCTGCAAATGCTGCAAGGCCCTTTGGTAATCACCCCGGAAAAAATAGGCGTCTGAAAGAATCTGGTGCCCCACGACAAGGTAGAAAGTTGACTCCGCCGTTTTTAAAAGCTGATTGGCAAAAGATTCGGCTTTTTCCAAGTTGCCAACAATTAAGTGGAGGGCCGCTAATTTGAACAAACTGAAAAGCAGCGAGGGGTCTTTTTGCCAGGCCAAAGATAATCGTCTTTCCGCCTCTTTAAAGTCCCCCAAGGCGGCATACGCTATTGATAAGTTCATATGGGCGGGCAAAAAATTCGGGTTAATTTCCAGGGCTCTTTCGAGGCAGCGTTTGGCGCTATTAAATTTGTTCTGCCAGGCCAGGACATTTGCCAAGGATTTGTACGCCTCTGCACACAAGGGGTCGATGCTCAAGGCCCTCCGGGAAGCCTCTTCAGATTTTACGAGCCAGGAATTATCCGTATCGAAGTGCTTGTCCAGCATCTGGTAGTAGCTGTCCCCCAGACCGGCATAAGCCAAGGCATAGTTCGGGTCAATCTCCAGGGCCTTCTTGAACATTTGCATCGCCGCCAACATATCCGCCTTAGTGTATTTGGAGTAGTGGTTTCGGCCCTTCAGGTAATACTCGTAGGCATCCAGATTCCCCTTGTACTTTAAGCCAAGCTGTTGTTCCTCTTTTGGCGATAACCGCACCTTGAGAGCAACGGCAATGCTCTTGGCGATTTCCTCCTGAAGCGCGAATATTTCGGTGGCTTCGCGGTCATAGCGCTCCGCCCAGAGATGAAAGCCCTCCTTGGTGTCAATCAATTGGGCGGTGATGCGCAGCCGGTTGCCGGCTTTGCGGATGCTCCCCTCGAGAATGGCGTCCACGTTCATCTTCTTTCCCAATTGGGGAATATCCACCGGCTTCCCCTTGTAGGGCAAAACGGCGTTGCGGGAGGCAACGCGGATGTTTTCGATTTTGGAAATATCGGTGATGATGTCCTCGGTTATTCCCGCCGCAAAGTAGTCGCTGTCCGGGTCCGGACTTAAGTTTTCAAAGTAGAGGACGGCGACCGCCTTCTTGTCGCTTTTCACACCCTCCTTCATACCGGAAGCCAACTCCCGTCTCGTCCGCCTTAAATCCACCTGCAAATCGGAGATGTTCTGGTAGCGTTCTTCCACATTTTTGGCCAGAACCTTGTCGATTATCCTTTGCAGACTCTCCGGCACGCCGCTGCGGAAACGGGAAAGGGGTTCCGGGTCGTCGTTTATGATGGAATAAATGACGGCGGCCTGATGCTCCCCACTAAAAGGAAGTTTTCCGGTTATCAATTCGTACAGAACCACACCAAAGGAAAAAATGTCCGTGCGGCGGTCCACTTCTTTTCCCTGCGCCTGTTCAGGGGACATATATCCCACCGTGCCGAGGGTGGAGCCGGTTTTGGTGAGCTTGGAAGCTCCCTTCAATTTGGCCAACCCAAAATCCATTATTTTGGTCTGGCTTTTGGAGGTCAGCATGATGTTGTCCCCTTTGATATCCCGGTGGACAATCTCTTTTTCATGGGCGGCGGACAACGCCTCACAGAGCTGAATACTAATGTCCAAGATGCGGTCCAAGGAAGGAGCTTCCTCGCCAGCCAGTTGCTTTAAGGTTTTTCCTTCCACCAGCTCCATTGCGATGAAAAGCTGGCCGTCGTGTTCGCCGATTTCATACACCGTGGTTATGTTGGAATGATTCAAAGCCGAGGCGGCTTTTGCCTCGTGAACGAAGCGTTCCCGTTCAGGGAGATTGGAAGCCAGTCCGCGGGGCAGGAATTTGAGCGCCACGAGGCGGTCCAAATGGACGTCCTTGGCCTTGTACACCACGCCCATCCCTCCCTCCCCTATTTTTTCCAGAATTTTGAAATGGGAAATGGTTTGCCCTATCATATTTATCTCACGACAATCGGCATCAATGGCATAGCGAAGTTTACTAAAGGGTTAGGAGCAAGTCAAATGAGCGAAGTTGTTCTTCGCAAGAGCGAGTTTGGCTGTCATTAAAAGCTCTTTTTTCAGAATAGGATTCTCCCATCAACCCATAGAAAACCTCCGCTAACGCAAATCCCGCACCATCCAATGGTTGGGATGGTCCTGTCTGAGTTTTTTCAGCTTCTTCTCCCTCCTGCCGGGATTTGCGTCTAATTGACAATCATAAACCCGAAGCGGCACGGAATGGGGAAATTCCTGTAATGAAAATCTGAAATGTTCTCGCGCTTTATCAATCATTCGCGCATTAAGCAGGGCTTCGCCTTGATAGATACGAACCACAACCGGCACCAGACCAAATAATTTTCGACATTCGGACGCAAGATGGTCCGTGATGCGGATGCACAATTCCGAGGGGAGTTTTTTGCCCTCTTCATTCAACAAATGAATGATCTGGTCGTAGGAATCAAACAAATAAGCAATATGCCTGTTCGGAAGCGAGAAATCGGTTCGATACTGCCTAAGTTTATGGACCAGGTTCGTATCCAAGGGACCGCCATCGTCCGACTGAAGACCCATATCATACATCCGGTCAAACAAAACAATTATGGATTTGTCCGACGCGGATATCGATGAATTCCTTTTGACGACCCAAAAGGGCAACCATAATACTTCGGATTGAGTGTCCAGTATGGAATCCCCATCGGTATCGATAAGATATTCGCCCGGCTCGCCAGCGACAGAATGCGCCATATAAAACTCTTCCTTCAAGGTAGCCATCAATTCCATATCGGGATTGTGTTTGAGAATTATTCCCTTCCCTTCAATCCAATCCGAGACCTTGGCGTTGTACCAAACGGCAATGGAATCAGCCGCTCTAACAAATTTATAGAGATTGTCCCCTTTTTTGGGGGCTTGGGGTAAGGCGAGAGAGGTTGCAAGCAGGCATGCCGCCGTGGATAAAGTTAAAACAACCCTTCTTATTTCGTTCATAGCCGAACCATCTTAACCCTTCGATTTCGCTTGGGGTTTTCAACGGAGAGGCTGGGATTCGTTTATCCCGAGCGGCGCCAGAAATTTATTTCGGGTGCCGTCGAGGGAAACCCAGCACAAGTTTCTCCTTCTTTCGTTTTCTCCATTTCTTTATTTCTTCCTCCCTCCGCCGGGCAGCAGACTGATTGGGATGCGTTTCCCGATATACCAAGGTGACCGGCCTTCTTCCTCTTGTGTACTTTGCTCCGTTACCGGTATCATGCTCTTTTACCCGTTCCTCAACGTTATTGGTAATCCCGGTGTAGAAGGACCCATCCGAACAGCGGAGTATATATACGAACCAAAAATTATTTGTCATTTCAATTCCTCGACTTACCCCGCTATGGCGGGGTTCGCTCGGAACAAGCGGAGAGGCTGGGATTCGAACCCAGGGTACGGCTTTTGACCGTACAGTGGTTTAGCAAACCACCGCCTTAAGCCAACTCGGCCACCTCTCCTTGGTTCGGGTATAATAATTCCTCTCTGGACTTCCGGCAAACCGAATTTGACTGTGCGTTGACAAAATTTCCAAAAACTTCTAATATGAGAATACGCCCCCGTAGCGTAAAGGATAGCGCACCAGCCTCCGGAGCTGGCGGTTCCAGTTCGATTCTGGACGGGGGTGCTTTAAAAACAGGGATTAGAGATTGGTGATTAGAGATTAGACCCTACCCTTCCCCCCTTAAATAAAAACTACAAACCTTCGGAATACTTAACGTCGGAAGTCCGGAGCGTGCCGGTTTTCAAGGCCCGTTCCTTCATCAAGCGAAAAATGATGGGGGTGACTAAAAGGACGTGGATGGTGGAGGTTATCATTCCCCCGATCATAGGGGCGGCAATCGGTTTCATCACGTCCGATCCGATGTCGCCCGACCACATAATCGGGACAAGGCCGAGAAAGGTGGAACAGACGGTCATCAGCTTGGGACGCAGCCGTAGAATCGCCCCTTCGCGCGTGGCTTCCAGAATCCCTTGCGCCGTAACAGAGCCGGCTGCCAGCTTTTTGTCCAGCGCCTCGTGCAGATAAATCACCATCACCACGCCGGTCTCCACGGCCACGCCAAAGAGAGCGATGAGCCCCACCCAGACGGCGACCGAGAGGTTGTATCCCAAAAGCCAGATGATGAACATCCCCCCAACCATCGCGAATGGGACCGAGAGCATGACCATAAGCGCTTCCAAAAAAGAATGGAAGGTGAAATAAAGCAGGACAAATATCACGGCGATGACCAAAGGCATCACCAACTGCAGCCGTTTTTTTGTGCGAAGCTGATTTTCGTACTGCCCGCTCCAAGTGTAGTAGTAGCTGGGGGGCAGGCGCAGGTTCTGTTTCAGTTTGGCGTCCGCCTCCTCCACGAAACCGCCGACATCCCGGCCACGGACGTTCAGAAGCACGAGCGAACGTAAAAGCGAGGCCTCGGAGTTTATCATCGGGGGGCCGGAGGCGAGACGAATATCGGCCAGCTGCTCCAAAGGGATTTGAGCGCCGGAAGAAGTCATTACCAAAGTCCGCTTGATGGCTTCCAGATTGTCGCGGAAGGCCCGGGCATAGCGCACCCGAATGGGGAAGCGGCGGCGTCCTTCCACCGTGCGGGAGGCAATCATCCCGCCCAAAGCCACTTCGATGACATCCTGTACCTCCTTGACCGAAAGGCCGTAGCGGGCCAGCTTTTCCCGGTTTGGCACGATTTCAAGATAGGAACCCCCGACGGTTCGCTCGGCGAACAAGTCGGTGGCGCCGGGGACGGTGTGCAGAATTTCCTCCGCTTTGATGGCCAGCCGCTCGAGGGTGTCGAGATTATCCCCCATTATTTTCAAGCCGAGCTCCGTGCGCACGCCGGTCGCCAGCATGTTGATGCGGTTGATAATCGGCATCGTCCAGGCGTTCACCACGCCGGGGATTTTGGTCTTTTCGTTCATTTCGGCGATTAACTTGTCCTTGTCCATTCCCGGCCGCCACTCGTCTTTCGGCTTCAAGTTGACTATGGTCTCAATCATCGAAACCGGCGCCGGGTCGGTCGCGGTCTCCGCCCGCCCCACCTTTCCCAAAATCCCCAAGACGGTATCCACCTCCGGGAATTGCGTCAGAATTTCGTCTTGGGCTTGCAGTACCCGCTTGGCTTCCGTGACGGTGATGTTCGGCAGAGTGACCGGCATATACAAAAGTGAGCCCTCGTATAATGGAGGCATCCACTCTCGCCCCAAACGGAAAAAGAGAACAAGCGTAAAAACCAGGGCCAAAAGATTAATCCCCAAAACCTTCCAGGGATTGCGCAGACAAAGGTCCAATACCGGCACATAGAGCCGGGCCAATGTCCGGGTGATAACGTTTTTTTCCTCCGGCTTGATGTTTCCTGTGAGGAAGAAAATGGTCAGAACCGGAACGAGGGTAATGGCCAAAACCGCCACCACGGCCATCGCCGCCGTTTTGGTAAAGGCCAAGGGGAAAAAGAGCTTTTTATCCGGCCCTTCCAGCATAAAGACCGGCACAAAGGAAAGCACAATGATAGCCATCGAGAAGAAAATCGGGCGCCCAACCTGCTTGGCGGCTTTCAAAATGACCTTTATGCGCGAAACACCGGGATTGTCGGTCAAATGCCGGTGGGCGTTTTCCACCATTACGATGCCGGAGTCATCCAGAACGCCGATGGCAACGGCAATCCCCCCCAAAGACATCAGATTGGAGGTGATGCCGAAGTAGCGCATGGCGATGAAGGAGCCCAAGACGGCCAGCGGAATGGTCAAAATCACAATCAACGACGAGCGCATGTGAAACAAGAAGAGCATGATGACCAGACAAACGATGACCATCTCCTCCACCAACGACTGGCGGAGTGAGCGAACCGCTTCGGAAATTAGAATGGAGCGGTCGTAGGCGGTCTTGATTTCCACTCCGGGCGGCAGGCCCCGCTTGAGCTCTTTTATTTTCTCTTTGACCCGGTCTATCACTGCCTTGGCATTTTCGCCAAAGCGCATCACAATGATGCCGCCGACGACCTCGCCATTGCCGTTTTTCTCGATTACCCCTCGCCGCTCGGCCCCCCCCAACTGGATGGCGGCAACATTTTTCAAATAGACCGGCACGCCGCCGGGGCCGGTTTTCAAAACGATGTTCTCCAAATCGGCGACCGACTGCACATAACCTCTACCGCGAATCTGAAACTCAACATCGTTTTCATTGAGCAAACTCCCGCCGACTTCGTTATTGGAGGCCTTGACTTTCTCCATTACATCGCCGACCGAAAGACCGTAGGCAAAAAGTTTGCGTGGGTCCAGTTCCACTTCGTACTGACGTACGAAGCCGCCCATTGAGGCGACTTCCGCCACACCAGGAACGGCGTTCAACTGGTAGCGGATGTACCAATCCTGCAGCGCGCGCAGCTCCGCCAAATCCTGCTTCTTCCCCTCCACCGTGTACCAGAAAACATGCCCCACTCCGGTGCCGTCTGGGCCAAGGACAGGCGAAACACCGGAGGGCAAAGTTCCAGCCAGATAGTTCAGCCGTTCCAAAACCCGTGTACGCGCCCAGTACAAATCGACGTCGTCCTCGAAAATGATGTAAATCCAGGAAAAGCCGAACATCGAAGTTCCGCGCACCGCCTTGACGTGCGGCAAGCCCAAAAGATTGGAGGTTAAAGGATAGGTTATCTGGTCCTCGATGATTTGCGGGGAGCGCCCGGGCCATTCGGTGAAAACGATGACCTGGTTGTCGGACAAATCCGGGATGGCATCCACCGCCGTATTGTTGAGCGCCCAGACGCCCCACAGAAGCATCGCAACGGCGGCGAGCATAACAATGTAGCGGTTTTCCACCGACCAATTGATGATTTTTTCAATCATAAAGGTTTTTCAATCGTCAATTGAATTATTGAAACTGCTAATGCCCCCCGTGCCCGGAGGCCGGTTTTCCCAGCCGGAACTGCGCCTCCGAGTCAAGCAAATATCCTCCGGAGGAGACCACCTCCTCCCCTTCGTGAACGCCGGAGAGCACTTCCCACCAGTCCCCGCCCCGGACGCCGAGTGCAACAGCGCGCGGCTCAAAAACAGTCGGCCCGACTTTGACCCAGATGATTTGCCGATTGCCGGTCTGCAGAACGGCGGATGCCGGAACGGCCAAAACCGGCTTGCCGGTTTGCACTTTGATGTCCACGTCTACGTACATCCCCGGCTTCAAATGCAAATCGGGATTTTCCAGCTCGGCGCGTACCCGGATGGTGCGGGATTCCTTGTTCACCTCCGGCGAAACAAACGAGACGCGGCCTGAAAACCTCTTTCCCGGATAGGCGGGAGTACTCACCGAAACCGGTGTGCCGACCGTAACGCCCGCGATTTCGTACTCATAAATCTCCGCCCAAACCCAGACCGCCGACAAGTCGGCGATGTCATACACGATCTCCCCTTCCGTCACATAGCTCCCCGCCAGCTTGTTTTTGGCGGCGACAATCCCGGCCCGGGGGGAGTAGATGGTCAACCGGGTGTAGATGGTGTCGCCGCTTTCGATCGCGGCCAGCTGGTCCGGCGTAAGCCCCCAGAGCAACAGCCGCTCCCGCGCGGCGGCCAGAAACCCGGTGTCCAGAGGGGATTCCCCCATTCCCGGCATTCCACCCTTCGGAACGTGCAGCAAATACTCCTTTTGGGCGGTCACCAGCTCGGGGGAGTAGATGATGAAAAGGGGATCCCCCTTGTTGACGAAAGCCCCCGTGTAATCGACAAAAAGCTTCTCGATTCGTCCCGGCACCCGGCTGGGGACGCGGTAGAGCCTTTGTTCGCTCGCTTCCACGGTGCCGACGGTTAGAATGGAGCGTTCCAGCCGGCGCACTCCCGCCTTGGTCGTGGCGACGTTAGCCAGCACCTGCTTGTCCGCCGGGAGGGCGAGCTTGAATTTCTCTTCGGCGGCCTGGGCCGAGCTGGCAAAAAGCCCGCTCCGCTTTTCCAGAACCATGCCGCAGACCGGGCAGGCCCCCGGCTTGTCGGAAGAAACGGCCGGGTGCATGGAACAGGTGTAGTCATCCTTCTGTCCGGCGGATGGAGAGACGACTGAAAGCGTTTCGGCAATCGTCTTTTTCTCCAAGTTCATACCGCAAATGGGACAGTTCCCCGGCTTATCCCGCACGATTTCCGGATGCATCGGGCAGGTGTAGATTTCCTTGGTGCGGACTTCACCAACGGGCGGTGCCTTCTTCCCTTTGCATCCGTTAAAACCAATAAGGAAACCGGAAGCGAACAGGAATAAAAACGGCGCGATTTTAAGAAAATACCTCATCCATTCTTCCTAACTTTTGTTTTCCAGAAAGGCCGTATCCGCCTTCATCTCCATCCCGCAGACGGCGCATTTTCCGGCTGTGGAACCGACCTGCTCCGGATGCATGGGGCAAACAAAGTTCGTCGCCAAACCGGTTTTCACCAAGTCCATCCCGCATTTGTCGCATTTTCCGGGCGCGGCAGGCAGTCCGGTCTGGTCATTCATCGGACAGACATAGGCGTATTTTACGCCGCTCAACTCGGCGGCGTTCTTCTCCTCCAGATTCATTCCGCAGATATTGCATTTGCCCGGCCCGGCGGAAATCACCTCCGGATGCATGGAGCAGGTGTAGGCCGCGGCATTCACCATTTCCGTACCGGAAGATTCCGTCTGCGGCGGGCTTTCATTCTTCTTGCCACAGCCCGCCAGTGCAAATGCCCCCAAAGCCAACACGATGAGGATAATTGTTGCTTTCTTCATTGCTTCTCCTTTCGTTTAATTCAAACCGATTGTTTTTTCCAGTTCGGCACGGGCCGTCCAGTATTGCGCCAGCAAGCTGTAATATTTCCGCTCCAGTTCGATTTGCTCCAGTTGGGCTTCCGAAAAATCGGGAAAGGAGAGCCGCCCGACTGTGTAGGCGGTCTGCCCTTCCTCCACCAAAAGCTGGGCGCGGGGCAGAAGCTCATTGTTGTACAATCGGACAAGTTTTTCCAACCGCTCGATTTCGGCCCAAATCGCCTCCACCTCGGCCCGGATTTGATTTTCTCTGTTTTTTTTCAAAGAGGCCGTCTGCTGAATTTCCAAACTTTTCCCCTGCACCTCCTTCGAACGGGTTGTCCAAAAGAAGAAAGGGAGCCGGAAGGAGACGCTCCCGCCATAGACATTCATCAACCGGCTCGGCATGGCGTGGTCAATCTGCTGGTCGCGGTACAAGCTCAACTCCAAATCGGGAAAATATCCTTTGGCGGCGAGATTCTTTTCAAAGCGCACCCGCTCTTCGGCAGCCGCAAGCATCTGGATTTCCGGATTGTATTTCGCAGCCAGCCACAGAGCAGAATCCAGAATCAAGCCCCCCTCGGCGTTTGGTGACAGCGGCTCGGCGGCCAAGTTTTCTGCGGCAAGCACTTCCCCCGCCAAAAAATCGAGCCGGGCGGCAATCTGCTTGAGCGCTTCGGTATTTTCCAGCTTTTCCGCCTCCACTTTTACCAGTTCCACCTGCGCCCGCAAGTAGGAGTGGTGTTCCCCCTGTGCCTTGGCATAGGCGACTTGGGTTAAAGCGACCAGTTTTTCCCAGACCAGATAGGCCCGCTCCAGAAGCTGGCGGTCTTTTTGAAGCCGAGCCCATTCGTAGTATGCTTTTTTCGCCTCGGCTTGCTTTCCCAAACGGGTTGCCAATAGGCCGAATTCCGCTTCCCTCTTTTCCTGCCCGGCAATTTTTTTCCGCTGCCGCAGCGTGCCAAAAAAAGGGAGCTTTTGGCTTATGCCGATATTTTTGGCGTACAATTCATCCTCCACGAAAATGCTGGAGGAGCCGGGAGCCGGATAGGTGGTGGGCATCCGTTCAACCCCGAACATTCCCATCGGGTCTTCCCAAGCCCCGGCCGCTTTGCGCATCGCTTCTTTGGAGGCCACCTGCTTTTGCCCGGCCAGAATTTCGGGGTTGTTTTTTTCAACCTTGGCCAGAAAATCCTGCAGAGTCAATACCTCTTGGG
The DNA here is from genome assembly GCA_035574275.1 of Verrucomicrobiia bacterium. Lineage (NCBI taxonomy): Bacteria > Pseudomonadati > Verrucomicrobiota > Verrucomicrobiia > Verrucomicrobiia bacterium. The sequence continues at coordinate 21,300 of DATLYY010000058.1, read as the reverse complement.
CAGTTGCAGGAAGCGCGAGGAGAATCACCGTTAAGTGGGCCATCAGAAACAAACCTTTCATCCCACACCCCCTAAAGCAATGCCCTTGCCGACGTGCGTTCTTATTGCCTGACAATAAGTTACGACTATCATGTCAAGTGGTCGTTGTAGCAAATGCTACAAGTGAAAAATCAAATCCTGCACTTGTCATCACCGCCCGCAAACCGCTGGGGAAACAATTTGACAAAGAAATTATCATTTCTTACATAAGAAACGTGGTAAAACGGTTACTACTGCTCGGATCCGTATCTGTAGCGTACGTGTTTTTTATAGAAAATCTGGAAGCCAGTTGCGGGGCGTCCATTTGCCCGCTCGATTTGCATAAAAGCGTCCATGCCGGGCGGCTGCATCTTACCTTAAGCCACGAATATATAAACCAAAACCGGATTTACATCGGCTCAAAAAAATCGTATGTGGGGGCTTTGCCCAATCCCCACGACGAGGTGAAAACGATAAACCAGCGGACGCTTTTGCAGACGCAGTACGGGGTTTCCAACAACTTCGGGATAAAAGTCGAGCTTCCCTACATTATCCGCGAACACAGCCATATTGAAGACAGCACGATCGAAACTTTCAACTTTGAAGGTTTTGGGGATTTGAGCGTTACCGGGCAGTATGGCTTCGATTTTGGCTCGGTGATTTCCCCCGCCCGGCTCGATTTTTTTGCTGGAATAAAAACCCCTACCGGGTTGACCAGTGCGGAAAACGACGAGGGAGAACATGCCGAGGTGACCATTCAGCCCGGCACCGGTTCCTGGGATGGAATCTTCGGCGCCAATCTGCAAGTCCCGCTGTTTACCGTTTCAAGTTTGTCCGGCGGGCTTCATAGCAAACTGCCCTTGAATGTGGGAATAGGCTATCGACTAAATGGCAAAGGAGCCGACGACTACAAATTTGGCAATCAGGTTTTGGCGCATTTGGGGACAGAATATCAAATGCTTTCTCGCCTGTCGTTTTTACTTCAAGTGAATGGAAAGTGGCAGGATTTTGCGGATGCGGGCACAACCGGCGAGCTTCGCTCCAACACTGGCGGTAACTGGATATTCGCCAGTCCTGGGTTGAGCTTCCACATCAACCATACCCTTTCGGCCTACAGCTACGCCCAGATACCGGTTTATCAAAAGGTAAACGGCATCCAGCAGGTGTCAAAGCTGAATTTACAGTTTGGGCTTACTGCTGATATGAAGTTTTTAAAGTAAAGGATTAAATTCGGCTCTTTAAAATCAATCCAGGCGCTTTTTTCTTTTCTCGGCGGATGTCGTAGAGTTGGGAGAGTTCCAGGGCCACTTCCCTGCCAGTGACGGTGCTGTTGGAATAGACAAAGGCCAGATTCTCGTCCTTTTCCACCTGCGCGCCGGTTTTTTTCAAAAACTCGAAGCCGACCGTGTAGTCGATTTTATCGTGAACCGTTTTGCGCCCGGCCCCCAGTTCGATGGCCAAAAGTCCCACTTCCCGGGCGTCCAAAGTCCAAATCCAGCCCGCGCGCGGGGCGCGCACGGGGATTTGGTATTCGGCGCGGGCAAATAAACCGGGGTTTTCCACCGCACCGACAAAGCCGCCCTGCCGGCGGACGAGTTCGCGGAAATGCTGGCGGGCAGAGCCGTCCAGAAGCCGGGCGGAGAGCAGCCGTCGGGCCTCCTTGACATCGATTCCAGCCAGACCAAGCATCCGCACGGCCAAATATTCCGTGACCTGATACAAATCCGCCTCAAAACGGCCGGAGAGAAATTCGAGCGCTTCCTTCACTTCCAGAACATTCCCGACAAAGCGGCCGAGCGGTTCGTCCATCCGGGTAAGGACGGCCTCTGCCTTGACGCCAAACTGCCGCGCCACGGCACAAAGCCAAGCGGCCAGTTCCTTTGCCTCCTTGGGCGTGCGCATAAAGGCGCCGCGCCCGACTTTGACATCGAACAGAATCGCCTCCGCCCCGCCCGCCAGTTTTTTGCTCAAAATGGAGGCGGTGATGAACGGGATGGAAGGCACCGTGCCGGTCACGTCCCGCAGGGCGTAGATTTTTTTGTCCGCCGGGGCGATTTCCACGGTCTGCCCGGCCATAAAGAAATTATTGGCTTGCAAAATCTCGGTGAACTGCTCCACGGAAAAATCGGTGCGGAAACCGGGAATGGCGGAAAGCTTGTCCAAAGTTCCCCCCGTGTGCCCCAGTCCCCGGCCGGAAATCATCGGCACCGCGACCCCGCAGGAGGCGACCCAAGGGGCCAGAACGAGCGAGACCTTGTCCCCCACGCCGCCGGTGGAGTGCTTGTCCACCTTGGGAGCGGATATCGAGGACAAATCAAATTGGCGGCCGGATTCCAGCATCGCCTTGGTCAACGACGAGGTTTCGCGCCTATCAAGCCCGCGGATGAAGGCGGCCATCAAAAAAGCGGCCATTTGATAGTCCGGAATGGAGCCGCCGGTGAATTCGGAGACGAGGAAGGAGATTTCCTCCTCGGACAGACGCTTTCCGTCCCGTTTTTTGGCGATGATTTCGGCGGTCAAAAACATCAGAATTCTTTCAAAATGGCGACTGCGGTTGAGGCGCCGAAGCGCTCTGCTCCCACCTCGTAGAGTGTTTCCAACTCCCTTCGGGTGCGGATTCCGCCGGCCGCTTTGATGGGAAACGACGGACCGAAGATACGGAAAAGCAGCTCGACGTCCTCCCCGGCGGTTTTGGCCAGAACGCCCGTGGAGGTTTTAATCCAATCTGCCCCAGCGTAAAAAGCGCCCAAGGCACCGAGGATTTTCTGCTCGGTGGAAAGCAGGGCGAACTCCAGAATCACCTTGAGACCCACCCCTTCCCACAGCGCATTTTTTATCTCGAAAATTTCGCAGAAGAACTCGGCTAACTTTCCATCGGAAAGATAGGAATGGTTGGCAACCATATCCACTTCGGAAGCGCCATCCTGGCAGGCCTCCAAGGCCTGCTTGATTTTGACGGAAAGCTTGTTTTGACCCAGAGGAAAATCGAGGGTGGAAACGACGCGGGCCTTGGTGCCGACCAGGGCGGCGGCAAAGGAAGTCCAAAGGGGGGAAACGCATACCGCGCCGATTTTATTTTCCACCGCTTCGTGGCAAAGCTTTTCTATCTCCGCGCCGGTTGCTTTGAAATCCAAATTGGTCGATTCCAGTTTTTCCGCCGCCGTTTCTTTGGTCAATTCCTCCACCACGCGAACGTAGCTTTCCGGCGATTTGGCTTTTTGGCGGACGCTCCGTTTTTGCCGCCAAATCTCCTCTTTTTTTAAAGTTTGCAGAACGGATTGCCACTCTTCGTCGCAATGCCCCACCAGCCGGGAAAGCCGCCCGGGCTCCAGAACCTCGAGATCCGCCACTTAACTTCCCGGGCGAAAGGGTAAAGGTAGAAGCTTTTCGAGGGAAGTTTCCTTCAAGAGCCCCTCCCGGTTGACCAGAACAATGGGGAGTTTTAGGGAGAATTCGGACAAAACCTGCAAACAGGCGCCGCAGGGCTGGGGAAAACCCTCGGAGTTTGCGGCGACGGCGGCCGCGACAAACTTTCGGCAGCCGGCGGATACGGCGGCAAAGACCGCCGCGCGCTCGGCGCAGATGGCAAGCCCGTAGGAACCGTTTTCAACGTTCGTTCCGGAATAAACCGCACGGTCTTCGCCCAGAATGGCGCAGCCGACGGCAAATTTGGAGTACGGCGAGTAGGAGTTTTGCTGGGCTTTTTTTGCGGCGGCAATCAGCTTCTCATTGGGCCAGGATTTTTTGGGCAACGCTTTCTCCCCTTCCTTTCCATTTCAATCCAAAAAGCTCCGCTATCGTCGCGCCCAAATCGGCCATCGAAGGGCGCGTCCCCAAATGTATGTTTGGTTTGACGTTTGCGCCATAGATTAAAAGCGGAACGTACTCCCGCGAGTGATCGGTGGAGGGGGTGGTCGGGTCGCAGCCGTGGTCGGCGGTGATGAAGACGACGTCCTCTTTGCGGAAGCGCTGATCCAAACCGGAAAGCAACCGGTCGAATTCCTCCAGTCCGCCGGCGAATCCGGCGGCGTCGTTGCGGTGCCCCCAGAGGGTGTCGAAATCCACCAGGTTGATGAAAATGAAGCCGTTGCGCGTCACGGCGAGCTCTTCGTACAGCTTTTCCATCCCGTCCCGGTTGCTTTTGGTGTGGGCGATTTTGAAAAGTCCCCGCTCGGCAAAGAGGTCACCGATTTTACCGATCCCAACCGTGGGAATACCGGAGGAGTGGAGCAAGTCCAGAACGTTTTCTTCGGGACAAGGGAGCGAGAAATCCTTCCGGTTGGCCGTGCGTTTGAAGTTTTCGCGGGAATCTCCAACGAACGGGCGGGCAATCACCCGCCCGACGCCCCACGCCCCGGTCAAAATCTTACGCATTTCAGCGCAGATGCGATACAGTTCATCCAAGAGAACAACTTTTTCATGGGCGGCGATTTGAAAAACGGAATCGGCCGAGGTGTAAACGATGGGCTTTCCGGTGGCAACGTGCTCTTCCCCCAACTCCTCGATGATTTCGGTGCCAGAAGCGGCTTTGTTTCCCAGCCAGCCGCGGCCGGAGACCCGTTCGAACTCTCGCATTATCTCCGCTGGAAAACCATCAGGAAAAAGCGGTAAGGGTTGGGAAACGGCGACGCCCATCAGCTCCCAGTGCCCGTTGGTGGAATCCTTCCCTGCCGATACAGCGCTCATCTTTCCGTAGGCACCCAGCGCAGCAACGTCGCCGCGAACACCCGCAATCGGAATTATCTTGCCAAGCCCCAGACGTTCCAAATTGGGGAGACGCAATCCTCCAACCGCTTTGGATAAATTCCCGAGCGTGTTGGAACCCTCATCGCCGTATTCTTTAGCGTCCGGGAGTTCTCCGACCCCGCAGGAGTCCAGAACAATCGTGACTACCCGCATTACTTTTCAAGGCGCGGGTCGGGGGCGGAAAGAATAGCAGCTTTGAAGTTGGCCAAAATCTGGGAGACGTCGGCCGTGTCGAGCGGTTTGGAGGTGTCCGCCACCCAACTCAAATAGAAGCTTAAGTTGCGCATGCTGTCCAAAGAGATCCGCCCCTCCTTCCCGGCCCGGCGGTATTCGTCAAAGAGGGACTGAATACGGGTGGAATCATAACCGGGCCCGGCCCGCTGGATTAAAACCCGCTCCATCTGCGTCGTGGACTGCAGGATGCCCCAGTTCAAAATCTCCCCGCGGTACACGTAGAAAAGCGCGACCGCGGCAACAAGCAAAACGAGCAGGATGCCGCCAATAATCAAGGCAATTAAACAACCCTTCGGCAGCGCTTTTTTGGGCTTGGGCGCTCCGCTTTCGGGAAGCTGGTTCATTTAAAGGAAAATTTCGGTGCTATGAGGTCTTGGCTTCTTCGGCCGGCTCTTCGGCGGTTTTGGACTTGGCCGCCGCTTTTTCCAAAAAGATTTCTTCGTCCTTGGTCCGGTCGTAACCGGCGGGACGCTCCCCTTTATGCTTCTTGGCTTCTTTTTTCTCTTTTTTGTCGACCTTTATCGTCGCCATTCCGATGGTAACCACGGCCGTCTCCGCCCCGTCGCCAGCCCGGCGCCCGAGACGGTAAATCCGGGTGTAGCCCCCCTCCCGGTCGGACATTTTGGGGGCGGTGTCGTCAAAAAGTTTCTGGACCGCCTCCGGGGAGTACAACTGCCGCGCTACCAGACGCCGGGCGGAAAGGGATTTCTTCCCGTTCTTGGCGGTTTGAATCAGCCGGTCCACAAAGGGGGCCAAAGCCCGCGCCTTCTGCTTGGTGGTGACGATCCGGTGATGCAAAATCAAGCTGGCGGCCATGTTCGAAAGCATGGCGTCCCGGTGGGCTGATTTGCGCCCCAGCTTTGGCAAATTTCTGCCGTGCTTCAATTATTCCCCTCCGGAAAATAACGGGAGATATCCATCCCGAAGGAAAGCCCCAAATCCCCCAAAACCTCGTGCAGTTCGGTCAAGGACTTGCGGCCGAAATTGCGGAACTCCAGCATCTCCGGCTCGGAACGGCGCACCAAATCCCCCAACGTCTCGATGCCGGCCGCCCGCAGGCAGTTGGCCGAACGGACCGAAAGTTCCAGCTCTTCCACGCGGGTTTTCAAAAGATTGCGCATCCGCGCGGTCTCCTCGTCCAGCTCGCTTTCCTCCGCCATTTGGACGGGACGGTCGGTTTTTATCAGAACCGAAAGGTGGTCGTTCAAAATCTGCCCGGCGTGGCTCAAGGCCTCCTCCGCCGTCACGCCGCCATCCGTCCAGATTTCCATAATCAAACGCTCGTAATCCACCCGCTGTCCCAGCCGGGTGTTTTCAATCTGGTAATTGACCTTGTACACGGGGGAGAAAAGGGAATCCAAAAAAATCGTGCCGACCGGCGCACCGGGGCGCTTGTTCTGCTCGGCCGGGAGGTAGCCGCGGCCGAAGCCGACTTCCAGCTCGGCGGAAAACTTGGTCTCCTCGGTCAGTTCACAGATGAACTGGTCGGGGTTCAAAATTTCGACGTCCCCGCCGGTTTCAATGTTGGCGGCGGTGAGTTTCCCTTTTTTAGCCGCTTTCAAATGCATCATTTTGGGCGCTTCGCCCGCCAGTTTAAGCCGGACTTTCTTCAAGTTCAAACAGATTTCCGTCACGTCCTGGTATACGCCCGGAATCGTGGAGAATTCGTGCAAAACCCCTTCAAAGCGTACGGCGGTGATCGCCGATCCCTGAATGGAGGAGAGCAAAACCCGCCGCAGCGCATTCCCGAGCGTGATGCCGAATCCCCGCTCCAACGGCTCCAGAACGAAACGGCCGTACGTCTTGGAGGCCTCGGCGGCCTCCACGCCCCGGGGCATCTGTATGCTTTTCCACTTCATCAAAGGCTTCTCCTCTTTCTTTATTTTGAATACAGCTCGACGATCATTTGTTCCGAGCACAAAGTCGGAATCTCGGAGCGTTTCGGGTTATCCAGAAGCTCCCCTTCCAACCGGGCTTTGTCCAGCCGCAGATAGGGAAGCGCCAGCTCCCGCCCCTGTTCCTTCAGGGCCTGGTGGATAATGTCCAGATTGCGGCTTTCCTCCCGCACCCGGATAACGTCTCTCGGTTTCACCTGATAGGAGGGAATATCCACCACCTTTCCGCCGACGGTGAAATGGCGGTGGCGCACCAGTTGGCGCGCCGCCTTGCGCGAAGGGGCGAAGCCCAGCCGGTACACCACATTGTCCAGCCGGCATTCCAGAAGCATCAAAAGATTTTCGCCGGTGATCCCCTTCATCCGGTCGGCCCGCTCGAACATATTGTGAAACTGGGTTTCCAAAAGGCCGTACAGCCGGCGCACTTTCTGCTTCTCGCGCAGCTGCTGGCCGTATTCCGAACTCTTGCGTCGGCCGCCCCCCTTGGAGGCGCCGTGCTCGCCGGGGGAATAGCCGCGCCGCTCAAAGGCGCACTTGTCCGAAAAACAGCGGGTTCCCTTCAAGAAAAGTTTCTCCCCTTCCCGGCGGCAGAAGCGGCAGGAAGGTCCTACATAACGCGCCATTGGAATTCCCTCATTCGGTTCAAATTACACCCTTCTCCGTTTCGGCGGCCGGCAGCCGTTGTGGGGCAGCGGGCTCACGTCCTTGATGGCCAGGACTTCCAGACCGGTCGCGGCCAGCGAGCGGATCGCCGCTTCCCGGCCCGCGCCCGGGCCCTTCACCCAAACTTCCACCTTCTTCACACCCACTTCGAGCGCTTCACGGGCGGCCGCTTCCGCCGCCACCTGGGCGGCGAAGGGGGTCGATTTTTTGGACCCCTTGAAGCCGTTCTTCCCGGCCGACGAGGCGCACAAAACCGCCCCGGAGGGGTCGGTGATGGTGACGATCGTGTTGTTGAAGGTCGCCTTCACGTGGGCCACGCAAATCCCCTCGATCCGGCGCTGCCTTTTCTTTGGTTTCTTTTTTACCTCTTCCGCCATCTAAACTCCACTATTGTCCTTGTCGTTGTCTTTACTAATCCCTAATCTACTAATCCCTGATCCCCGTTTTACGTGGGTCCCGGAGGCGGTTTTTTCATTCCGCCGACCGTTTTGCGCGGCCCTTTGCGGGTGCGGGCATTGGTCTTGGTTCGTTGTCCGCGCACGGGAAGACCCCGGCGGTGGCGCAATCCGCGGTAGGAACCGATGTCCACCAGCCGTTTGATGTTCTGCGAAATTTCCGCCCGCAAGGCCCCTTCCACCTTGTATTCGGACTCGATGACCGCGCGAAGCTTGGCAATCTCCTCTTCCGAGAGGGCGTTGACCCGGGTGTCCGGGTTGACCCCCGTTTTTTTCAAAATCTGCCGCGCGGTGGTCGGGCCGATGCCGAACAGATAGCGCAACCCGATTTCCACCCGTTTATCCTTGGGCAAATCGACGCCGGCGATGCGGGCCATCTATCCCTGCCTCTGCTTGTGACGCGGGTTTTTGCAAATCACCAAAAGATGCCCTTTCCGGCGGATGATTTTGCAGGCATCACAACGCACTTTAATCGACGAACGCACTTTCATTTTTTGCTCACTTGTAGCGGTAGACAATCCGCCCACGGGTCAAATCGTAGGGGGAAAGCTCCACGGTTACCTTGTCCCCCGGGAGAATGCGGATGTAGTTCATCCGCATCTTTCCGGAAATATGGGCCAGCACCTGATGTCCGTTGTCCAGTTCCACTCTAAACATGGCGTTCGGCAAGGGTTCGATGACCTTGCCTTCAACTTGAATGGTCTCCTCTTTCGCCATCCTATAACTTCGTCAAAACCAGAGGACCCTCTTCGGTGGCTGCCACGGTGTGTTCAAAATGAACGGAGACTTCCCCATCTTTGGTGACGATGGTCCAGCCGTCTTTTTTGGTTTCCACCGGCCAGTCGCCTAAATTCACCATCGGTTCGATGGCCACGACCAGCCCCGGTTTGATTTCCATTCCCGTGCCGGGCTGTCCGAAGTTCGGCACGACCGGTTCCTCGTGCATCTGCCGGCCAATGCCGTGGCCGACCAGATCCCGCACGACCGAAAAATTATTCTCCTCCACCTTCCGCTCAACCGCGGAAGACACGTCTCCGAGGCGGTTTCCCACCCGAAAAAAATCAATTGCACAATATAACGATTCCTCGGCGATTTGCAAGAGGCGGATCACTTTCTCCGGCACTTTGCCGACCGCCAGGGAAAAGGCCCCATCCGCATAGTACCCCTCTTTCACGCAGCCCACATCCAGCGAAACGACCTGTCCCTCCCGGATCGCGCGCTCCCCCGGGATGCCGTGCACCACTTCGTCGTCGATGGAAACGCAAATGGAGGCGGGATACCCTCTGTATCCCTTGAAGGCCGGCTCAGCCCCGCGGGAACGGATGAACGCCTCTGCCAGCCGGTCCAGCTCCTTCGTTCTCACCCCCGGTTTCACTTCTTTTTTGAGCAACTCGAGGGTCTCCGCCACGATCCGGCCGGCCTCCCGCATTTTTTCTATTTCCCGTTTCGATTTCAATTCAACCATCAATTTTGGATGAAAAGCGTTGGGCCTTTTGCAAAATCGCCGCCAGTTCGGCGGTAACTTTGTCCGGCGGCTGGTTTCCGTTCAGGCGGACGAGTTTGTTTTGCGCTTCGTAATAACCGGTCACGGGAGCGGTTTGTTCCCTGTACACCTTCAACCGCCTGGCCACCACTTCCGGGCGGTCATCGGCCCGGGTCTCGAGCTTGCCGCCGCAGGAATCGCAAACCTCCGCCTTTTTCGGCGGCAGGGACTCCCGGTGGTAGTTGGCGCCGCAGCCGGGGCAGAAAAGCCGGCCGGAAATCCGGCGGATGATCACCTCGTCCGGCACCTCCAACAAAACGGCCAAATCAACGGACAAGTTCCGCACCGCCAAAAGGGCGTCCAGCCCGACCGCCTGCGCCTCCGTGCGGGGAAAACCGTCCCACAAATATCCCTTCCCCGGTTCCAAGTGGGAGGAAACCATCTCCAGAATCAGCTTGTCCGGCACCAATTCCCCTTTGTCCATATAGGCCTTGGCCTCGATTCCCAGTTTGGTTTTGTTTCTGACTTCTTCCCGCAGTATGTCGCCGGTGGCCAAATGGCGGAAACCCAAGCGTTCGGAGAGCATTGCGGCCTGCGTCCCCTTGCCGGAGCCGGGCGGCCCCAGAAGCACGGCCTGCATCAGCCGACCATGCTCCTGCCGCGAATCCGCCCCTTCTTCATAAACCCTTCATAGTGTCGCATCAAAAGATGGGACTCAATTTGCTGGAGGGTGTCCAGGGCGACGCCGACAACGATAAGAACGGAGGTGCCGCCGAAGTAGAAGGTGATGCCGAACTGGCGGATTAAAATTTCCGGTATGATGGCGATGAGGGCGAAAAATATCGCCCCGGGTAGCGTGATGCGGGTCAAAACCCGATCGATGTATTCGGAGGTCTTTTTGCCGGGGCGGATGCCGGGGATGAAGCCGCCCCCCTTGCGCATGTTGTCCGCCAAATCAATCGGGTTGAAAACGATCGCCGTGTAAAAGTAGGCGAAGAAAACGATCAAAAGGCCGTAGATGAGGGAGTAGGTGAAACCGCCCGGCGCAAAAATTGTATTGACGGCATCCACCACCCCTTCGATCGGGATGAACGTGGCCAAAGTCGTCGGGGCGAACATGATTGACTGGGCAAAAATGATGGGAATGATCCCCGCGGTGTTGACTGAAAGGGGAATATGGGTGGACTGCCCGCCGTAAATCTTCCGCCCCACCACCCGCTTGGCGTACTGCACCGGAATCCGGCGCTGGGCGCGGGTGACCGCCACCACGGCGGCGATCATGCCGACCATGATCACGATTAAAAGCAGTTCGGAAAAAAGATTCCTGCGTCCGGCGAAAAGCTCCTCGACTTCCTGGATGAGGCCCGGGAAGAAACGGGCGACGATGCCGATGAAAATGATGAGCGAAATCCCGTTGCCGATCCCCTTGTCGGTGATCTGCTCCCCCAGCCACATGATGAAGATGGTCCCCGCCGTGAAAGTGAGCATGGTCAAAAGGGTGAAGCCGACGCCCGGATTGGGAACGATCGGCAACCCGCCGGCGGACTGGGCCGCCAAATACTGCGCCGTCCCCGCCGACTGGGCCAGCGCCAGAAGCACGGTGCCGTAACGGCTGTACTGCACGATTTTCTTGCGCCCCTCCTCCCCCTCTTTTTGCAGCCGCTGAAAATAAGGCACGACGGCGGTCAAAAGCTGCATAATGATGGAAGCGGAAATGTAGGGCATGATCCCCAAGGCAAAAATCGACATCTTGACGAAGGCCCCCCCGACGAACAAATCGTAGAGCCCAAAAAGCCCGCCCCCCCCGCCGGTGGCGAAAAACTGGGAGAGGGCCTGTGCGTCGATGCCGGGGGCCGGGATGTGCCCGCCGATGCGGTATACGACCAAAAGCGCGACCGTGAAAAGCAACCGGTCGCGCAGCTCCTTGATTTTGAAAATCGAGCCGACGGCGCTAAGCATTCAAAACTTCCGCCTTTCCGCCGCGGGCTTCGATTTTCTCCTTGGCGGAACGGGAAAAGGCGTGGGCCTTGATGACAAGGTTGGCCGGGGCCTCGCCATCCCCCAAAATTTTCACCGGCCGGTCGGCGCGGGCCAGAAGTCCGGCTTCAAACAGGGTTTCCGGGCCGACGCCGTCGGTCTTTTCCAGGCGGGAGAGGTCGGACAGATTGACAATCTGGTAAACTTTCTTATCGAGCGATTTGAAACCCCGCTTGGGAACCCGCCGGTAAATCGGCATCTGCCCCCCCTCGCCGTACGGCTTGGAGCGCCCGCCTGAACGCGCGAGCTGTCCTTTGTGCCCGCGGGTTGCGGTCTTGCCGTGGCCGGAGCCGGGGCCCCGCCCCACGCGCTTGCGGTTTTTCCTCGCCCCGCGGGGCGGCCTGAGTTCGGAAAGCTTCATTTTTACCCGACCCGTTCCACTTTCAAAAGATGCCGCACGGCAAACACCATCCCTTGGATTTGCGGGGAGTCCTCGCGCAGCACCGTTTGGTTGGTTTTTTTAAGCCCCAGGGCATATGCCACTTTGCGGTGCGCCTCTTTTTCCCCCGCCAGCCCCCGCGCCAAAGTAATTTTCAGCTTAGGCACCGGCGGCCTCCTCGGTGGCTTTCATTTTCGATTTTTCCACGAAATGGCGCATCACCTTCAAGCCGTCCAGGGTCGCCTTCACCACATTGTGCGGGTTGGCCGAGCCGAGCGACTTGGTCAAAATATCCTGTACACCGGCCACTTCCAGAACCGCCCGCACCGGCCCGCCGGCGATCACCCCGGTTCCGGGGGAGGCGGGACGCAAAAGCACGCGTGCCGAGCCGAAGGCGCCGATGACTTGGTGCGGCAGGGTTCCTTCCGTGATGGGAACTTTGAACATCTCCTTGCGGGCGGCCTCGTGCCCTTTGCGGATGGCGTCCGCCACTTCGCCGGCCTTGCCGAGCCCCACGCCAACCTGCCCCTTCCGGTCGCCGACGGCGACCAGGGCGGTGAAGGAAAAACGCCGGCCCCCCTTGACCACCTTGGCTACCCGGTTCACGTGGATGACCCGCTCTTCAAACTCCAGCGGGGCCTGCTCAAACTGATCTTCCCGGTCCCGTCTTGTCTTCAAAACTTCAATCCTCCTTCGCGCGCCCCGTCCGCCAACGCCTTCACGCGGCCGTGGTAGCGGTACCGGTTGCGGTCAAAAACCACTTTTTCGATTCCTTTCGAGCGGGCCAATTCCGCCAGCGCTTTGCCCAGCAATTTGGCCCGGTCCCCCTTGGTCCGTTTGCCGCCCGGCGACTGCTCCTTTACGGGGGCGGAAAGGGTGGAAAGAGAGGCCAGGGTCTTCCGGTTCAGATCATCCACCAATTGCGCATACATCTGTTTCAAACTGCGGAAAACCGACAAGCGCGGCCGCTCGGGAGTGCCGTAGATTTTGGCCCGCACCCGCTTCTTCCGCCGCTCCGATTTCTTCTGTCTGGTCCTGGATCCTTCTGCCATAATTTTATCCTACGCCGCCGTTTTGCCGGCCTTGCGGCGGAGCTTTTCACCCTCGTACTGAATCCCCTTCCCCTTGTACGGTTCTGGCGGGCGCAAACCGCGGATTTTGGCCGCCATCTCCCCGACCAATTCCCGGTCCACGCCGGAAACGGTCACGCGGGTCTGGTTTTCCACGGTAACCTTCACCCCGTCCGGGGGGCGGATGAGAATCGGATGGGAGTAGCCGAGCGAAAAACTGACCAGCTTGCCGGAAACTTCCGCCCGGTAGCCGACCCCGACAATGATCAAAACCTTGGAAAATTCCTTGGTGACGCCGGTAACCATGTTGGCCAGAAGCGCCCGCGAAAGCCCGTGCAAACTTTTGTGCAGCCGGGACTCCCCGTTGCGCGTCACGACCAGCTTGCCATCCGATTGCTCCACCTTGACTTCGGGACGGAACTCGCGGGTCAGGCTCCCCTTGGGGCCCTTGACCGTCACTACCCCCCTGGCGATGTTCACCGTGACTCCGGCCGGCAGCGGCACCGGCAATTTTCCTATGCGCGACATCTCACCAGACCTGCAGCATGACCTCGCCCCCGACGCCCCCTTTCAGGGCGTCGGAATGGGCCAAAACCCCTTTGGATGTGGAAACAACCGTCATTCCCAGCCGCCGGTTGAAGGTGGAAAGCCGTTCCCGGTCGGCGTAAATCCGGCGGCCCGGCTTGGAAACCCGCTTGAGCCCGGTAATCATCGGCACACCGTTTTTTCCGAAACGCAAGGCGGCCCGCAAAACCGGTTTTTTCTCCCCGAGCCGGGCGTAGCCGCGGATGTAGCCGTTGTCGTAAAGCACCTTCAAGACGTTTTCCTTCAGCCGGGAATAGGGAAACTCCACCCGCGGCAGCCGCGCCTTGTTGGCGTTGCGCAGCCGGGTGAGCATGTCGGCGATCGGGTCGGTCATCATAAAATCACCAGCTTGCTTTCACCACGCCGGGAATCTCCCCGGCCAGGGCCATCTGGCGGAAACAGATGCGGCAGATGCCGAATTTGCGGATAAACGCGCGCGCCCGCCCGCAGCGCCAGCAGCGGTTGTGCTGGCGCACGGCGAACTTCGGCGCTTTCTTCGATTTTTCAATCATGCAGGTGCGGGCCATCGACTCGTTTCCTCTCCTACTTTCTTAGCTTGCCTTTTTGGCTCCCGCCGGTTTGGCCGGCGGCGCGCCGTAACTGACTGTCTTGGGCTGCCCGCCGGGGGCGGCGAACGGAACCCCCAATTCCTTGAGCAGCTCAAATCCCTCTTCGTCCGAGGCGGCCGTGGTGGCCAACGTCACGTTCATCCCCCGGATTTTTTCGATTTTGTCGTAGTCGATTTCCGGGAAGATAATTTGCTCTTTCAGGCCGAGCGTGTAGTTCCCCCGGCCGTCGAAGCCGTCCGGCGGCAGCCCGCGGAAATCCCGGATGCGGGGAACCGCCACGTTCACCAGCCGGTCGAAAAACTCGTACATCGCATCCCCGCGCAAAGTGACGGTAAGGCCGATGGGGACGCCGGCCCGCAGTTTGAAGTTGGAAATCGATTTTTTGGCCCGCCGCACGGCCGGCTTCCGGCCGGTGATGGCGGAAAGCTCCGCCGTGGCGGTGTCCAACGCTTTCGGGTTGGCCAACGCCTCCCCCAGCCCCACGTTCAAAACGATTTTGGAAAGTTTGGGCGCCGCCATCGGATTGGTGTAGCCGAAGCGGGCGGAAAGGGCCGGAATCGCCCGTTCCCGGTAACGCACCAAAATTCGGGGGATTACCCGCTCCCGCGGGGGGGCCTTTTCTTTCGGCGCTTCGGCCCGCGCTTCTTTCTGCTCCTTGGCCGGTTTCCCCTTCGGCGCCTTGGCCTGCTGCTGGGGCTGCTGTTTTTTCTTTTCCTTCTCTTCCGCCATTTTACTTTTCTCTATGCTTTTCCAATCATCCAAAAATCCGTTCGACGAATCCGGCTATATCATTTCTCCGCATTTTTTGCAAATCCTGACCCGGTCCGATTTTCCGATTTCCGCCGACTCCGAAACCCGCGTGCCGACGGCCGTCGGCTGGGAACATTTCGGACAGACCAGCCGGACGTTGGAAATGTGCATGGAGCGCTCCCGCTGGATGATTCCTCCTTTGGGGTTCCTCTGACTGGGGCGGGAATGCCGCTTGATCAAGGTCGTCCCCTCCACCACCACCCGATCCTTCTCCGGAAAAACCTTCAAGACCTTCCCCGTTTTTCCCCGGTCCACGCCGGTCAAAACTTTTACGATGTCTCCTTTTTTCACCCGCATTACAGAACCTCCGGTGCGAGCGATATAATCTTGGTGAACTGCTTGTCCCTAAGCTCCCGGGCCACCGGCCCGAAGATGCGGGTGCCGCGCGGCTCCTTCTGCTCGTCGATTAAAACCGCCGCGTTGTCCGAAAAGCGGATGTAGGAGCCGTCCTTCCGCTTGATTTCCCGCCGCGTGCGCACCACCACGGCCTTCACCACGTCCGATTTTTTGACCGGGGCGCCGGCAATCGCCTCCTTCACCGTGCCGACGATGATGTCCCCCACCCGGGCGTAGCGCTGCCCGGAATGCCCCAGAATGCGGAAGCAGCGCACCATCCGGGCGCCGGAGTTGTCGGCGATGGTCAGCCGGGAATATTCCTGAATCATTTCGAGCGCTCCAGAATCTCCACCACCCGCCAGCGAACCAGCCGCGAAAGGGGACGGGTTTCCATGACCAGGACACGGTCCCCTTCCTTGGCTCCCAGCGGATCGCGGGCATACAGCTTGGTTTTCCGCCGAACCACTTTTTCATACTCCGGGTGGCGGAAGGTGCGGTCCACCCCCACCACAACGGTTTTCTGCATCCGGGCGGAAAGCACCACACCGGCGCGGGTTTTCCGCTCGGCCCGTTCCGCTTTTTCGACTTTTCCCTTCATATTCAATTTTTCTTTTCGCCCGTTTTTTCGGTGATCGAGCGGGCCTCCGCCAGTTTGCGGACACCCAATTTGTCCTCGTTCAAAATCGTTTTGATGCGGGCCATCTCCCGTCGAAGCATCCGAAGCCGGATCGGATTGTCCAGCTCCTTGGTGTTGCGCGAAAGCCGCAAATTGAAAACCTCCTCCTTGTGGTCGGCGATTTTCTGCTCCAGCTCCTCGCGGGAAAGCTCCCGCAGCCGCTCCAGCTTTTCCATCTACACTCCCGCCCCGGTTTCCGCCCGCGAAACGAACCGGCTTTTGATCGGCAGTTTTCGCCCGGCCAGCATCAACGCCTCCTTGGCCAGATCGAGCGGAACCCCTTCCAGTTCAAAAAGCACCCGTCCGGGCTTCACCACGGCGACCCAGTATTCGGGATTTCCTTTTCCTTTTCCCATTCTTGTTTCCGCCGGTTTCATCGTCACCGGTTTGTCCGGAAAAATCCGAATCCAAACTTTGCCGCCTCGTTTGATGTAGCGGGTCAAAGCTACTCGCGCGGCTTCAATCTGTTTGTTGGTAATCCAGGCCGCCTGCAATGCCTTTAGACCGTACTCGCCGAAGGCGACGGTGGCCCCGCGGTACGACTTGCCGCGCCGGCGGCCCCGCTGCTGCTTCCGGTATTTTACCCGTTTGGGGAGAAGCATTACGACTTTTCTCCTTCAGAATTCGAAGGCCCCTTGGGGCTTTCTATGGCCGGCCTGGCAGGAGTTGCCCCGGCCGTTCGTTCTCTCGGTCCGTGCGGCCGGCCGTCCCGGCGTCCGCCATCCCGGCCCCGGCCTCCTCCTCCGCCTCGTCTGTCAGGGCGCCCGCCCCGATCCCGGTCGTCACGACGATCCCGGCCCCGCCCCCGGTCTTCTTCAGCCCGCATGGTCGGCCGATGCTCTTCGGCTCCCTGCCAGTCCAGAACCTCCCCGCGGCAAATCCAGCATTTGACGCCGATGGTTCCGTAGGTGGTGTGCGCGGTGGAGTTGGCGAAATCGATGTCCGCCCGCAGGGTGTGCAGGGGAACCCGCCCTTCCATGTATTTTTCGGTGCGGGCAATCTCCGCGCCCGCAAGACGCCCGCCGCAGATGATTTTGATTCCCTCCCCTCCCATCTTCATCGTGAGGGCGATCGCTTTTTTCATCGCCCGTCGGTAGGAGACGCGCCCCTCCAACTGCCGGGCAATCGACTCGCCGGTCAGCCGGGCGGAAAGCTCCGGCCGCTTAACCTCGACAATGTTGATGGTGATTTCTTTTTTGGTCAAAAGCGCCAGTTCCTCTTTAAGCTTGTCCACTTCCGCCCCTTTCCGGCCGATGACGATGCCGGGGCGGGAGGTGTGGATGTTCACCGTGACCTTGGTCGGGTAGCGCAGAATCTCGATTTCGGCGATGCCGGCGTTTTCCAGCCGGCGGTGGGTGTAGCGCCGGATCAAACTGTCTTCCTGCAAAAGCCCGGCGGCCCCCTTTCGGGTGAACCACTTGGAACTCCAGGAGCGGATGACCCCCAGACGGAATCCGATTGGATGGGTTTTCTGCCCCATTATTCCTTCGCCTTTCGGGTTGTTTTTTTGGCTTTCTTTTCCACTTTTCTTTTTTCCTCAACCGCCGGTTTTTCAGCCGCTTTTGCTTTCGGCGCTTTTTTGGGTTCTTCTTTGGCCGGCGCCGCCTTGGTTTTTGTCACCGCGGACTTCAACGCTTCGGCTTTCGGCTCCCCTTCAACCACGACCGTGATATGGCAGGTTCGCTTGCGGATGCGGTACGCCCGCCCCATGCCAACCGCCCGGAAGCGCTTCCAGATGGGGCCGCCGTCCACAAACAAGGTCTTGATGCGCAAATCCTCCGGGTGAATCTTCGCGGTTCCCTCTTCCGCCAGGACATTGGAGGCGGCCGACTTGATCGTTTTCTGCAAGGGGACCGCCGCCGCCTTGGGGACGAAATTCAAAATCTCAATCGCCTCGTTCACGTTTTTCCCCCGCACCAATTCCGCCACACGGCGGACTTTGCGGGCCGACATCCGTACAAACCGGGCGCGCGAAACCGCTTCCACTACGCGCCACCCTTCTTGGTTTCACCGCCGGCCGGTGCGGCGGGAGCCGGTGCGCCCGGGCCGCCCCGCGGTCCGCCTTTTCCTCCCGGGGCCGGCGCCGCGGCCGTCGCGGCCGCTTCCGCCGCCGCTTTGGAAAGCTTGCCGGAATGTCCGCGGAAGGTCCGCGTGGGGGCGAATTCCCCCAGTTTGTGGCCGACCATGTTCTCGGTGATGTACACCGGGATGAACTTGTTGCCGTTGTGCACGGCGAAGGTGAAACCGACGAACTCCGGCGGGATGGTGGAGCGCCGCGCCCAGGTTTTGATGACGGTCTTGACATTGGTCTCCGCCAGCTTTTTCACCTTTTCAAAAAGCTTCGGCTCCACAAAGGGGCCCTTTTTAAGCGAACGGGTCATTTTTTACTTGCGCCTTCTCAAAATGTATTTGTCCGAGGGGTTTTTCTTTTTCCTCGTTTTGTATCCTTTGGCGAGCTGCCCCCATGGACTGCAGGGATGCCGCCCGCCGGAGGATTTTCCCTCCCCGCCGCCCATCGGGTGGTCGACCGGGTTTCTGGCCACGCCGCGCACGTGGGGTCGCCGCCCCAGCCAGCGGCTCCTCCCCGCTTTGCCGAGCGAAATGTTTTCGTGATCCAGAACGCCGACCTGCCCCACGGTGGCGTAATTGTCCAGCCGGACGAGCCGGATTTCACCGGAAGGAAGCCGCAGGTGGGCGAAATCCCCCTCCTTGGCGACCAATTGCACCATCGCTCCCGCCGCCCGCGCCAGCTGTCCCCCTTTGCCGGCTTTCAGTTCCACGTTGTGGACGACCGTGCCGAGCGGGAGACGGGAAAGGGGCAGCGCGTTGCCGGTGGCGATATCCGCGCCGTCGCCGGAGGCCACCGTTCCGCCTACATTCAATCCATCGGGGGCCAAAATATAACGCTTCTCCCCGTCGGCGTAATGCAAAAGCGCAATCCGGCAGGTGCGGTTCGGGTCATACTCGATGGCCGATACCCGCGCCGGAATGCCGGCTTTATCCCGGCGGAGAAAATCCACTTTCCGGTACGCCTGACGGTGTCCGCCCCCCAAGTAGCGAGAAGTCACCCGGCCGCTGTTGTTCCGGCCGCCCGATTTGCGCAAAGACTCCAGAAGCGATTTTTCCGGCCGCCCCTTGGTCAATTCCTCAAAGGTGTAGGCCGTCTTGAACCGGATCCCCGGCGTGGTCGGCTTATAGCTCTTTACACCCATTTTATCTCATGCTCCGGCTAATCATCACAAACTTTCGAACGCCTCGATTTTTTCATCCTTCTTCAGGGTGACGACCGCCTTTTTCCAGTTCGGCCTTCTTCCCTCCTCGCGTCGGAAGCCGAACCGCTTGGTCTTCCCCCGCATCACCATCGTGGCGACTTCCGTGACGTGGACTTTGAAAAGCTGTTCCACGGCCCGCTTCACTTCATGCTTGTTGGCATCCAGCGCCACCCGGAACAGGTACTTGTTGTCCCGCTCCTTCATCAAGACCCCTTTTTCGGAAATGAGCCGGGAAACGAGGACTTCCTTGGGGTCTCTCATGCAAAATTCTCCGCGATGCTCTTATAGCCGGCCTCCGTCGCCACCACCCAGTCCGCCCAGACCAAGTCGTAGGGGCTGACCATAAGCGCCCGTTTGGTCACCACGTTGGGGATGTTCCGGCTTGATTTCTCCAGATTGCTCTTCCCTTCCCACAAAAACAAAACCTTGCTTTGGGCAACCCCCAACTTGGCGAAAAGCTCGGCGATTTTTTTGGTTTTAGGCGCCTCCAAATCGAAATCCTGCACCACCAAAAATTTCTCTTCCGCCGCCTTGGCGGAGAGGGCCGATTTCAAGGCCGCCCGGCGCATTTTTTTGGGGAGCGCCATCCGCCAGTCCTTGGGCTCCGGCCCGAAGGCCCGGCCGCCGCCGACCCAAACGGGGGAGGTGTTGGAACCCGCCCGCGCCCGCCCGGTTCCCTTTTGCCGCCAGGGCTTGATGCCGCCGCCGGACATCTCCGCCCGGCTTTTCACCATCGAAGTTCCCTGCCTTTGGTTCGCAAGATAGGTGACCACCGCCTGGTGCAGAACCGCCTCGTTCGGCTTCTGGCCGAAAAGCTCCTCTTTCAAGGCAAGCTTCGAGACCTCCGTCCCTTCTTTGCTGTATACTCTTGCTTCCGCCATGGGCTATTCCGCTTTCTTTTTGAAGCGGGCCGAGGCCGGCTCCACGATTTCAATTTTCACCAGACTGTTCGGCTTTCCCGGAACGGCCCCCTTGACGAGAAGGGCGTTATGTTCCTTGTCCACATCCACCACTTTCAAATTTTTAACCGTTACGGTCTGTCCCCCCATCCGCCCCGCCATCCGCTGCCCGCGAAAAGTGCGCGAGGGAAAGGAGGAAGCCCCCACCGAACCGGGCGCACGGGTGCGATCCGACTGCCCGTGCGTTTTCGGCCCGCCGCCGAAATGGTGCCGCCGCACGGCTCCCTGGAACCCGAGCCCCTTGGCGGTGCCGCTGACTTTGATGATGTCGCCGGGATGCAGAATCGAAACATCCAAGGTCTGCCCCACTTCAAAATTCTCCCCGTCTTCCAGCTTCAATTCCGAAAGCCAGCGGGTTGTCTCCATCCCCGATTTTTTCAAGTGTCCCGAAAGCGGTTTCTTGATCAAATTTTTCCGTTTTTCCCCGAAGGCCACCTGCAGCGCGCGGTAGCCGTCCTTTTCTTTGGTTTTGACCTGCGTAACTTTGCAGGGGCCGGCTTCGATTACGGTGACCGGCACCGCCGTCCCCTCCTCGGTGAAAATCCGGGTCATCCCGACCTTTTTCCCCAAAAACTGCTTCATACTTTGATTTCCACGTCCACGCCGGCCGGCAGCTCCAGCTTGATCAAAGCATCCACCGTCTGGGCGGTGGAGTCGAAGATGTCGATTAAGCGTTTGTGAAGGCGGGTTTCAAACTGCTCGCGGGACTTTTTGTCCACGTGCGGGGAGCGCAAAACGGTGTAGAGCGTCCGCTTGGTTGGGAGGGGAAAGGGCCCCACCAGCCGCGCCCCCGTGCGCAAGGCCGTCCGGGCGATCTCCTTGGCAGACTTGTCCACAGCGTGATGGTCGAACCCTTTCAGCCGTATCCGTATTTTTTGTCCTTGCGGCAACGCCATACCAATATCCTGTCTTTTCTCCTGTTTCTTCTATTCTCTTTTGCGTTTGACTTTTTAGGAAAGAACCTCTATGTCCTATTCAATCACCTGGGCCACCACGCCGGCTCCCACCGTGCGGCCCCCCTCCCGGATGGCAAACCGCAGCTCCTTCTCCATCGCAATCGGCTGGATCAGCTCCACCTCCATCTGGATGTTGTCCCCCGGCATCACCATCTCA
>DATLYY010000057.1 GCA_035574275.1 Verrucomicrobiia bacterium | reverse complement strand
GGTAGGATGATTGCAAAAATCCTCTTCATCTTTCTCACCTCCTCTATGGTTTAAAGTTCAACAAAAAAGCCGACCCCATCTTCGAGTCGGCTTAAAGCTCTCAAACAAACAAGACGCTATATGTCTTGTGTCTTGTGTCTTAAAGTAGCGGGCTGTCTATCGGAGCTGTCTCTTCGTTCCGCTACGAAAATATTGCTTTTACTCGTAGCCATAATCTCTCCTTCTTGCCCGAAAAGATAACCCCCCGGCAAAAAGCTTGTCAAGCAAAAAAGGGAGGCGGAGAAAGCCGAACGGAAAAGGTTTCAGTTGGAGGGGGAAGAGGGAGCTTCTTCAATGGCCCCGCCCTCTTTCAAAACCCGCAGGGCTTCATTGACGGAGGGGGTGGAATCAATCGGCCAGGTGTGGCGGACGATTCCTTCCTTGACCCAGAGCAGGGCCGGAATTTCCGGATTTAGCAACAAGAACTTGCGTACCCTTTCGATTTGGCTTCCACCGGGCACAAAGCCAACCGGAAAATCGACCGGCATTTTGGATTTAAGAAACGCCAGCTCCTCCGGCGAGTTGGGGCAGACCGCCACCAGCTTGGGGGTGGCGTGGCTTTTGGCCAGCGTGTTCAGCTTCGGCATCGCCGCCTGGCAGTGCTCGCAGTCGGTTTCAATCAGCGCCAGAAGGTAATCCCCCTTGGCCAAATCGGCCTCCAACTGCTCCGGTTTCAAATCCCCCACGTAAGAGCCGACCCCTTCCTTGGCGAATACTTTGGGCCGGCTTTCCGGAAAAAGATACGGCAGCCCGAATCCCGCGACGATGGAAGCCCCTATTAATGCCGTTTTGAACCTGCCCGCGCTCCCCGCCGGCGGGGAAAAACGCCAGGCCACAATGGTAATGAAAAGCAAAACCAGCTCAACAATAACCTCCACAACCGGATTGAGCCGGACCAGTTTGCCAAAACAGCCGCAATCTTCCGAAAGCCCGCCCACCAGATTCCAGGTGGTGACGGCCAGAAAGACGAGCATCACGGCAAAGGTGGCGGGCAGAACCAAACGGGGCCAGATGTTGAAAAGCAAGGCCGTCCCCAGAATGATTTCGAGGGCGATAAAGAAACGCGCCAGCCAAAGGAGCATCGGGTCGGGGAGCCCCAAGGGGAAGGTTTTGAGCACGTAGTAGAAAAAATTTAAATCCATCCCCTTGGCCGCCCCGGCGACGATAAAAACCAGCCCGATGATAATTCGCGCAACTTTGCCTATCCCGCTACCGGCCATCGGCGTAAACTATACTAAAGCCCAATCCATTTGTCTATAAGAATCCCTCGAAACTTATACAAACGAAAAAACGGAGGGTTTTCCGCGTTTTTTGCGGCCCAGCAAAAAAAGGAGCCCCCCGATTGGTCGGGGGGCTCGTTTCCGAGTGTGGGGATTCCTGCCCTACGCATAATGCGTCCCCCCTCTCCGATGCGGAGAGGGGGTCAGGCGGTGAGGTTACACCGCTACGTTAACCCTCCTTCTCCGGAACATCCACACCGCCGTACCGGCCAGAAGCAAGGCCAAGGCGATGAGGCCGTAGGTGGTGAGGGAGGGGATAGGGACTGCTTGTCTAATTTCCAACCTCTCCGTTGCGGCACCGTGTGGCACTGCACAACTGGGAATGCCAACACTGTTGGGCAAGGAGGGCAAGTTTACATCGCAACTGCCCGTATCTGGAGCGGCTGGGCGCGACCAGCTGAATTTTACATCATTCGGCACATTGGCCACATCCAACTCTACAGATACCGGACCGCCACCGGGAGCTGTGAGGTTAAAAGCACCCCCCGCAAGTGGAACGTTGTTAAAGGTGAGGTCACCCTGTGCGGTTACCGTTTGGGTACCGTGTAACGTAACCCGAATCTTGACCGCAAGAGCTTGACCCACGAATACGACCGTGCACAAAGTCAACAGCACCGCCAATTTCAATATCCGTTGCCTAAGCATACGTTTCTCCTTTTTATTAAACGTAATCAGTTGATCAATAAAATCTATTCCACCTACCGCATAAGAACTAGCGGCGGTCCGCGGTTTTGTGGAGTAGGATAAACTTTTTGGGCAAAAAGCCCGGGTTGGGGAGCAAGGTCCCATACGCTTTCGCATTCCCATGCTCCCTGCCCCCGGGCTTTTGTTAGTGATATGGCTTTTTCGATGGCGAAAACGAGGATGGAATTGACTAAAACGATTACGAAAGAGACGGCCAGAAAGCCGAACAGGACGGAAAGGCCGTGGAAAAACGGCGCCTCCCCCACGAACGGGCGGGGAGACCCCGCCCCTACGGAAAAAACGCCTAATTTGAGAAGGCAGAGTTCGAAACCGACCCAGAACAGAGCCACAAAAAGTGGGTTGAAGCCGAAGTGTTCCTTGGCGCGGGCGACGGCCCAAGCGAATAGGGCGAAAAGGACAGTGCCCAAAGAGATGGTGAGCACAGTTATAAGCGGAGCGACCAATAAGTCGGAGAGTTTCCAGATGGAAAAGAAACTGAAGCCGAAAAAGAGGCCGAGCTGGAGGGTGCTCAAGGCGTCCAACCGGATGATGCGATAGAGAAAGGGGACTAAGGCAAAAAAGGAAAGATACCAGTAGTTGGGGAAAAGATTGGCGACGAGTAATAGGAGAGCGGAAGAACCGGCAAAAAGGAAATTGTCGGCCGGCCCGCCGATCCGCATTTCGCCCCCGTTTTTTTCAACGCCTCCGGTAAACGGCGGCGTTTTCGAGCCATCCGCCAATGCTGCCCGCATTGGCAACCTGCCTCCCGCTCCGGCTTTTCAGCCGGAATAGGTTGTTACGCTCGGCTCGCGACCTTCCATGCCTCTTGCTTGGCAGGTAATTTGCCGACCCCAGCGAACCAAGCTGCCCCAAAAGCCCATATGGGCTTTTGCTCTTCTTCGCGACTAACTTTCGGCGACTATTTCTTGACTGTAGTGGGCTTACAGTCCGTCCAGCCCCTCAACTGGAACAGGCCGACCCTTTGAAAGGTATGGGACCTTTTCTGTCGGAGCATAAAATAAAAACCTGACTTAACAGAGTCAAGGGTTATTTTAAATATTAAATAACTGAATAAACTCCAAGAAGATATAAAGAAATGTCTAATGGGAAACTGCTTCGCAAAAACTGCGTTTTCAAGAAAAAAAATTGATAAGCTAAACGGCGAAAAAGAATTAAAAAAATCCCCTGATTCCAAATATCGGAAACAGGGGATTTTTTTAAGTGAAGTTGCCTACGCCAGTTTTGTATCGCGTCTACGGAACATCCACACCGCCGTCCCGGCCAAAAGCAGGGCCAGAACAACAAGGCCGTAGAAGGAAAGCGAAGACGCCGACCCGCAGGCAGGTAGGCTGGGGTTCTGGTTGGCATCGTTCCGCGTAAAGGTTTGGCCCGCCTTGCTGCTGTCGCTGGTCAGCTCCAACCCGTTCAGTTTAAGGGAGACCAGGATCCGATTGCCGGTGGCGTTAATCTGGACCCGGTCTGTCTCCAGCGCCTGAATGCGGAAGAATTTGCAATCCAACTGATTCAATCCTTCAAAAACGATCCGGTTGCGGGTGGCGTTGGCCGAGGCCAGCGAATCGGTTTCGAAAATTATCATGTCCACGTTGCCGGCCACCTTGCCAAAAACCGTGCCGTCCTCCACGGTCAAGGTATCGATCGCCTTTCGGCCCGCCGTCCCCCCAATCTGAAAAGCGGCGCCGAGAAGACCGGCCGGGAATAGAAACAGAAGCCCCCCGGCCGTCCAGGTCAAAAACCGTTTGCGGAATACCATACTACCTCCCTTTTCTGTGTGGTATGACTACGCCAACCACGGGCGGCCCCGGTGGGACGGGGCAAGGTTTTGGCCAAATACCCCTCAATTCTGGCGGCTAACTTGGATAGCGCCGGAAATATTCACTCCTCCCTATGGGCTTGTCAAGAGTTTTTGACGCCTGAAGCCGAAAAAAATTCCATTGGGAGTTCTTGAATTCCCGACCCCGGAAGTCCATATTGGCCGGATGAAATTCCGGGAAATGCTTTTTTTGCTCCGGTTTCATCAAATGCCGGCCGGTTTGGTGCCAATTTTGGCAGGGCTGGCCTACGCCTGGTGGGAGACCGGCGTCTTCGATTTTCCTTCCGCCTTGACCGTATTTTTTCTGACCGGCTTCACGCTCCTGGGCGCCGCCTGCCTGGACGACTATTTCGACCACCGCTCCGGGGTGGACATAAAAGTGGAAAACCGGACTTTGCTTTCCGGCGGGAGCGGGCTTTTGCAAACGGGGCGCTGGAAGGCGCAAACCATGCTCGGTTTGGGAATCGCCGCCCTCGCATCGGCCCTTTTTTTAGCCGTCCGACTGGCGGCGCTTCACGCCAATTGGACGCTGACCGGCATCTATACCTTCGGGATTCTCTCCGTGATTTTTTACGCCGCCCCCCCGCTTTCGGCCGCCTACCGGGGTTGGGGGGAACTTTTAATTGCCGCCAACTTCGGCCCGACGGCCTTGGAGCTTGGATACGCCTCGCAAACCGGAAGTTTCAGCTTCCGGTTGCTCCCGGCCGCCCTGACTTTTTCCGGCCTGATTCTGGTGGTCCATCTGCTGCATGAAATGCTGGACTACGAAGCCGACCGCTCCGCGGGGAAGAAAGGATGGGTGGTGCTTTTGGGGCTTGAGAGAAGCGAAAAACTGATCTCGATGCTTCTAATTCTCCCCTATGTTTTGCTTCTCTTGTCGGTTGCGCTTGGCCTCCTCCCCTTTGCCGCCCTTCTCCCCTTGGGCACGGCCGCCTGGGCAATCGGCCTTATAAAAAAAATCAAACGGGCGGAAAGTCAGGAGATGGTTTTCTCCGCTTTGGCTGGAAGCTTTCTTCTTCATCTGGTATTCGGGCTGCTTTTGGCGGCGGGACTAATTCTGGCGCGGTGGATGTAAGGCGGGCGAAGGTCGCCTCTTACTTGGTGCGCAGCATCCCCGTCATTTTCCGGAATTCCTGATCGTGAATTAAATTATCCAAATCGGAATCGGAGCGGGCGGTAATGATTAGATATTCATCCCGCAAAAAGGCCTCCTTCAAACTTTTCTTGGCCTCCTCCAGCTTGTCGGCCATGGTTAGATAGCAGCCCAACTGATACCAGTTATAACCCGTGGCGGGGTCCAGGGAAACCGCCCGGCGGGCCTCGGCAATCATTTTCTCGTAATCCTTTTTCTCCCGAAAAGTTTCCGCCTTCAAAATGGCGTTGAAGGCCAGAACCTTGTTTAAAAGCCGCCGCAATTCCAAAAGCGGATTTTTGGAATCATCCGTGCGGATGTCGATATAGCGGTCGTTGAAGCCGGCATATCCGGCCCCGGCCCGGACGACGAGCAGGGCCGCCGACTGCATCCCGCGCGAATCCCCGCCGGCCCGCTGGCCGGCCTCCAGCGCGGCCATCAGCCGTTCCGCCAGCTCGCCGGAAGTTCCTTCGAAAGCCGAAGCCATCGAATCCACCACCGCCTGTCCGGCAAGCAGGTTTCCTTGACAGGAATAGTATGATCCGGTTTTGCTCCCCTTCCAGTCGATGCAGGAATCCCCGGTATGGACGGCGACTTTGCCGCGGGCGTCGATGACCGCCAGCTGCCGAACCGCCGGACGGTCATCCGCTTTTAAGAGCGAATCAACCACCTCTTGAGGTGAGAGTCCGCGCTCAAGCAGCGCCAGCCCCCGCGGGCCGAAGCCCGGGTTGGTGGTGGCCTGCGTGGCGATGGCGCCGACTCCGGCTTTTGCATAGGGGACGCGCGCCCCGACTGCAAACGCCTTGGACTGCACTGCCACCCCCAGATCCCCATTGGCTGAATCGTAGGCCACGATGGAAAAAGTGTTGAAAAGCTCTTCGTCGGATTGGGGAGAAGTTGCAAAGGAATTTACTCTGGCGACAAGCAGAAAAAAAAGCGAAAGGAGAATGCGGAACTTCATTTCTTCTTCGCCCTGGCATCCGCCTCCTCCACCATTTTTTTGAAGCTGGCCGCTGGACGGATGTTGGAGAGGTCCGCGTCTTTACCTGCCAAATCCGCCATCTTGGGATTCAACTGCAAGGCCTTTTTCAGCGCGACCAGGGCGTCCTCCTTTTTGCCGGAAAGGGAAAGGTAGCAGGCATAATCGTAGTGGCAGTCGGCGTTGGCCGGGTCGGCCAAAACCGCCTTTTCCGCCTCCTTCACCGCCCCCTCCAGATTTTTATCCCGGTAATACCGCCCGGCGATTTGCAAATACTTTATCCCCTGCTGAATCCGCAAAAGCCGGCGCATCTCCTTGAAGGGATCGGGAGCGTCATCCACCCGCAAATCGATGTAGCGGTCGCTGTAGCCGGAATATCCCCCTTGGTCTTTGACCACCAGAAGCGCCATCGACTGCATCCCGCGGGAATCCCCTCCCTGCCGTTGCCCGGCTTCCATCGCCGTCAAAAGCCGTTCCGCCAGTTCCCCTTTGGATGCTTCATAGGCCG
Organism: Verrucomicrobiia bacterium; assembly: GCA_035574275.1. NCBI lineage: Bacteria > Pseudomonadati > Verrucomicrobiota > Verrucomicrobiia > Verrucomicrobiia bacterium. The sequence continues at coordinate 2,948 of DATLYY010000057.1, read as the reverse complement.
CCGCCATCGCATCCACCACCACCCGGCCGGTCAGAATATTCCCCTGGCAGGCGTAGTACTGCCCGGTTTTGCCTCCGGCCCACGCCAAACAGGAATCCCCGGTGTAGGTGACGGCGTTTCCGCGGGCGTCAATGATGCCGGCTTGGCGGCGGGCCCGCATTTCGTCCGGGCGGGTTAAGCTGTCCATCACTTGCTGGGGGGACATTCCCGATTCCAGCATTTCCAATCCGCGCGGCCCGTAGGTGGTGTTGGCGTAGGATTGCGTGGCGACCGCCCCGACTCCCGCCTTGGCCCACGGCACGACCGTGCCGACGGCAAAAAATTTTGACTGAACGGCCACCCCCAGCTCGCCGGTGGCCGGGTCGTAGGCCACGATGGAAAAAGTGGCCACCGGTTTCGGGCTTTCAGTCTTCGTTCCGAAGACCAGCCCCGCGGTCAAAGCACTCAAAAGCAATCCGAATCCAAAAGCTCTGCGCATAACTCCTCCTGTTTTTACGGAATTAGAAGCGGATTGGCCAAAAAGCAAGGGCATATCGAGCCCGGAGAAAATTACGGGGTGTAGAACGGGTTCGTGCCGGAGGCGTGGTCGGTGACGTCCAGAATCTCGACCACGTGCGGAATTTCGTGGCGGATGGCGGTCTCGATGCCGTAGCGCAGAGTCGCCATGGACATCGCGCATCCCTGGCAGCCGCCCCCCATTTCCAAAAACACCCGGCTCTCCTTGACGTCGATGAGCCGGACAAACCCGCCGTGGTTGGCGATGGCCGGGTTGATGAGCGTGTCAAACACTTCCTGAATTTTGGTTTTCACCGCCTCGTCCGGCAGTTTCTGCGCGGCAAACTCCGCCGACACGGCCGGCTCCCCGGAGGAAAGATGCGCCCGCACCGCCTCCCCCGCCTTGGGGGCCAGGGTCTTCCACTCCTCCCAGCCGGACTGGGTGAGAATGATATTGTTCCCGGCAATCCGCACCGATTCTATCCCCTCGATGGCGAAAAGCTTGGCCGCCAAAGGGGACCCCGAGGCCTTTCCCCGGTCGTCGAAATAAGCCGAGCCCTCGGCATAGACCGGCCGGTCCACCTCCAAGCGGCAGACGTTCGGCTGGTAAGGGTCTAAATGCGCGTTTATCTTGATTCCCGAATCCATCCCAAATAATATACCCTTTCCGGAGGGAAAAACAATCGGGGATTGAAGAACAAAAACGATGGGATTTGAGTTGTGAATTTGGAAAAATGGGCAAAAAAAGGGGGGGTAATTTTTAGGAGGGCTGCAAAATCGGGGGGATTTTGCAGGGGAAAATGCAACCTCTCCCTGACCCTCTCCTAAAAGGAGAGGGGACAAGAGATCATTTCAGGGAAGGGAGGGACAGAGCGGGAGCTCTGCCCTCTCGCCTTTCCTTTTTCCCCTCAACCCGCCTTTGGCGGGTTTGGGGCTTTGTGTTTCTTTTGTTTCGCGCAACCGGGTTTTAAAACAGCCGTGAAAGTGGAGACGGGACATGTTATATGATAGGTCCTCTCCATGCGGCCGTCTGTGTAGTTGAAATGCCCGCACGCGACGGACTCCGCGCGGGCGCAGGTCTGGTCTAATCCGCTTTCCCTTTCAAGGAGAAGCGGGGGTTTGGCCACAAAAAAGCGGCTGTCCTTTCCCCCAGGCAATGGAGGAAATCAACCCCGAAAGGGTGGGGAATCCGTGTTCTTTGCCATACCGGCTCCCTTATCCTTTTTGGGGTTCGGCCCGGTCACGCCAGGTGCGCCGAGCCGACCCGTTTGCACGAGAGGGATGGCGGCTTGGGAGTTAGCCCTTGCCACGTCCCTCTATAAATAGGGCTCTTTCGCCATTCACTCTAAAGTTGTTGTGAATTTGCTATCCCTTGTCGGTATGATTTTAATTTCCAGTTTTGCCGATAATTCAAGAGAGATGCCCAGACTTGCAAAGAAAATTTCGGCCGTTCTATTTCTCGGGTTTTTTGCATTTCCTCTCTCCGCTTTTTGCCAAGCCGATACCGCCTGGGTGCGGCATTACAATGGGACAGGGAACAAAACGGATGAAATGAGAGGAATCGCCGTGGATGACAGCGGAAATGTGGTAGTTACCGGCTACAGCGGGGACGGGTCAAGTACCGGTGAACAAGTCACAATTAAGTATGACCGAAACGGCAACCAACTTTGGCTTCGGACTTACAATGGGGTAATAAATACCGGAGATTATCCCGCTCTTCTCACCATGGATAAAAAAGGAAATGTATATGTGACAGGTGGAACAACGTCTGGGCATGACTGCCTAACGATCAAGTACGATTCAGATGGAAATCAAGTTTGGGCCGCCCGCTATTACGGGCCCGTAAATGGAATTGACATAGGATTAGCAGTCACGGTTGACGAAAGTGGGAATGTCTATGTAACCGGGATCAGTGAAGGAGTACTACGGAATTGTCCCAATTACTACTTCACCTTCTATGATTTCGTAACCATAAAATATGATTCCAATGGAAACCAGCGCTGGGCTGCTCGGTACTTTCCTCCAGGGGGAGATGATTATTGGAATCGTGCCTTTTTAATTGCGGTTGATTCATTGAGTAACGTCTATGTCGCCGGATATAGTGAGCATTGCCAAGGGCCAGCAGAATGGGTAGTCATTAAGTACGATTCAGTCGGCTCCCAACTTTGGGTACGATCCGACATCATACAACCATGGAGTACTTCTGCCGGTGCTCCTTTTGCACTAAGATTGGATACCAGCGGATATGTTTATTTGTCTGGAGGAAGTCAGCAGGATAGCACAGCTTATCGCAACTATACGACTGCTAAATATTATACTGCTCCCCATTAGTGACAGGGTAGGATGAATGGAGTAGATTGTGGCTGAATTCACAAGGAGGATTCAGCGATGCGGAAGCGGGTCTTTGACGGCAAGACCAAAGCGAAAGTAGTTTTGGAGGGGTTGCGGGGGCG
>DATLYY010000056.1 GCA_035574275.1 Verrucomicrobiia bacterium | reverse complement strand
CCCCCGCAACCCCTCCAAAACTACTTTCGCTTTGGTCTTGCCGTCAAAGACCCGCTTCCGCATCGCTGAATCCTCCTTGTGAATTCAGCCACAATCTACTCCATTCATCCTACCCTGTCACTAATGGGGAGCAGTATAGTTCCATCCACTTTAATCGCCGGGGCGGTGGTCGTGTTGGAAGCGAACATTTTGACCGTGCTGTTGCGCACGGTGGCGGCTGCCGTGCCTAAGCCTAGAATCCCAATCATCTGGGGCGGCGGGTCCGGATAGACCGAGGGCTGTTTGGGCCATATTTTGGCCCCTTCTATGGCCAAACCGCCATTGGCAATCACTGCCGCTTCATCAAAGATACCGGCGACGCTGTCGTAGCTGAAGGTGGTCGTCTGGCTTCCCCCCTCCCGCCGGAAGCCGGAGAAGGCGATATAGTCCCCGGTTGTCGTGATTATGTTGTTGGTCACGACGCTTGAAGATTTGTAGGCGTTGATGCCGTATGGCACGTTGGTGACGGTGTTGCCGGAAACGGTGGCATTGCAGGAATCGAGGTAAATGCCGTAGCCTTGGACGATGTTTTTGAAGGTGTTGTTCAAAATCTTCAGGTTGCCGTTTTTGGTTATTATGCCGTGCATAAAGTTTTTTTCAAAAAGGCAATTTTTCACCGTGTCGGCGGCCGTATTCCGGTAGTCAATGCCGGAATAAGAATTTTTGAATTGGCAATAGGCGGCCTTGAACGACCCGGCCGAGTCGACCCGAACGCTGTACCAGTCATACTGGCCGTTCGTTCCGGGGGAAGGCAGAAATTTTATCGAATCGGTTGACGTGCCTATCGCCGAGAGAGTGCCGTTTTTCTTGACTATAATCTCGCACCTCGTGTTGTCACTTCCTGAACCCTCGTTGTCTTCATTTCTTTGAAAATAAATGGTCGTGCCGGGCTGAATGGTCAAAGTTGCTCCAGAGTTGACCGTGATGTCTCCGGTTATGGCATACGCCCCGGGCCCCCAAGTAGTGTTTGCGGTAATTGGGCCATACCAATTGTTCACCAAAAGGTCGGCGGTGGCAGGTGACCCAGCGGTCAAAGACGTTGTTATCTTCCGTACGGCTAAATGGGTAGAAATATTCTGTCCACTTGAAGCATTTGGCGAAGCATTACTGTTGGGGTTACTTTTGCCGTCAAACGTTGTGTTGGTTGGCAAAGAATTCCAAAAACATGAGGGACTTTGCACGCTATTTCGATTATATCCCACTCCTAAAAGTTTGTGTCCGCAGTCCAAACTATCCTTTCCCGAAACAGGATTTGGCGTTTCAACTCCTATTCCACTTTTGCAGGGGAATGAGTCAGTTGGGGGATGCATATCCCACAAACCGTGCGCCAATTCAACATCCAAGGCACCCGTGTTACCTACATAAGGACCGCCTACATGCCAGATTAGCAACCCAAACCCGGAATAATTCTCCTGCCAATACGCCACCGGATTATCCTCAAATTTCGCTCCTCTGTAATTTGTTACATAAAAATACTGGTTTGAAGAGTACGGAAGCAGGTAAACCTTTCCGGTTGTCAGATAGTCGGGAATTGATTGCTGATAAAGCGGCGTTTTCACGGTTTCCGGCACGACCCAGCCAACTTTTATTCGGTTCAGTGGGTCGACCGGCACAGCAATTTTTTGCGGAAATCCCTCTTCGTAACCCATAATTGAAAAAGCGCCAAGCCCCCAATTCCCAATACCACTCTGGCCATAGTAATCATTTGGGCCGAAAAGAGCGTGGCCCCATTCATGGGCACAGATTGACATCGCGCGATTTTTTTGAGAGCTCCGAATCAGAGCCAACTTGTCTGGTGCGACTATTACCGTGTCCCCTGTACTGTTTACATCTTTAGTTTTATACGACCAAGAAGTAAGCCCAAGCCACGCTCCGGAATTGCCGCTGTGGTTCACAACGACAAAGAAACAGGCATCGACGGTATCATCTTGGTCCCGGTCAAAATCCGCAAAGTTTATAGCCGTATCGGCTCTTTTCATTACATCTTCAAAAAACGGGAATCCCGATGGTTCATCGGTACCCCCTCCCAAAGGGTCAGGAACCGGATAGGTTGAGGTCCAGCAAGTTGTGCTGGTTCGACCGGATGCAACTGCACTCATTATGTATTTTCCAAGGGAGTTATCTTTGTAATAACGAGGAACGCTATGTTGCAAGGAAGAATCCCAAATACTATCAGCCCAAACCGGCTTAGCCGTTGTTGAAGCGGTCGTTTTGCAAGCAAAAATTGCGACCGCCTTTATGGTATCAACTCCTGATGCAGATGCCGTAGCGCTGGAGTTTGTCCAGCAACCTGTCGTGTCATAGGCCGGTTCATCTCCCCAAGTCGACGAAAAAAGAAGGAACAAAAAAGTTAAAGCTAAAATGCTTCTGTTCATCCAACGAAGTAAACTCATATGTCCTCCTATGTTTGATTAATTTGTTTGTTGACCCCCTAAAACTGCTGAAGCTTCCCCGGTGCCGAAAACCCTTAAGAGCAAGACCACCACATCCGCGGGTGTGAAAAGACCATCACACGTCATCTCCCCTATAGGCGGAGTAGCGGGATAAGGTTCTTCCAAAAAAACTCGGTTCAATTCCAGCACGACATCCGCCGCTGTCAACTGACTGTCGAGATTTAAATCTCCGGAGAGCATTCGTCTTGCCATCCATATATCGCAACCTCCAAAACCGGAAAAATCTGCACAACCGGTAAAAAACAAGCTATCCCCGGAAGGTGTGATATACGAAGATCCAGTGTTGCCACCGAGCTGAGATCGCAGATCAATTTGAGGTCCCCATCCGGATTGTTTCCAACAATTCACAAATGTACTTGTTCCATCGCTTACGTACTGGTAGTAATAAAGTTCTTGAAGATCAGCGGTGATTGAGGGATATTGGGAGACTTCACATTGGCCTCCACCCAAGAATTCTGGTAAAGACCAACTGTTCCCGTTCCACTCGCTTACATAAAAGCCGCAGCGTCCATCGGGATAAAGACTGTCACAACAATAACTGGTGCTTAAATAAAGTTTTTGACCATCCGGGCCCATTCTCGCGGAAAATTCGACGCCCGGGGTGTTTATGGGATAATCTAAATGTTGAGCGGTACCCCAGTTGTTAGTTGAAGAATCCCAAGTTGAAACCCAAATATCCCACCAATAGCCATCCCTGCTGGCATCCACGTAGTATAATTTCTGACCATCTGGCGAAACGCTGGGAGAAGTTTGGAGATGGATGCCATAGTTAATCTGCGGTCCCAATCTCACGGCCTGCGTCCAATTGTTGTTTAACCATTCAGAAAACCAAATGTCCGCCCCATCGGAAAAAAACAGCTTTTTGCCATCGGCGGTAAGGAAGGGGTCCAATTCGTGAGAGGCCGTATTTATCCTCGGCCCCAAATTTACCGGCGGCCCGAAAACGGGCTGCTGGCCAATAGACAAAGAGGCAAGCGCGAGGAAGAGAAGACCGGCCGAGATTATTAGCTTCATTACCCCATCCGTAAGTCCTTTGACTTGATGGTAATATGAAGCGGAAAACCGGTTGTCAAGGGGAATTTCAAGTGCAACACAAAAGCCCCGATGAGGGGGTACTTAAAAACTACTTCTTCTTCGGCTTTTCGACCAGTTCTTCGGCGAGCGAAAGCGCCACGCCGGAAAGCATCACTTCCACCCCCAGCTTGGTGAAATCGCCGGAAATCAACTGCCGGTTGACGTTGGCATAAAGCGAACAGGCCGCCACCCGCTCCACCACAAGGCCCGAAAGCCGCCCGCCGGATTCCGCCACGAAGGTCACCTCCCCCAGTTCTTCGCTGGTGACAAAGCCGGAAACGTTGTGCAATTGCAGATGGGAGGTGGGGGTATAAACCACCACCATCGCCCCCTTTTCGCTTCCCAAAGTGGTGTCCGGATAAATTTCCAAAGAAAGGGAGCGGCGGGAGGCGGCATCGGCGATTTTCAAATAAAACTTCTCCCCCTGCTTTTCCACTTCGGCGGCCTTCAACACCCGGCCGATTTCGTGGATTTTTTCCGCTGAAAAAACCGCCATCAGCCGCCGGGATTTATTTTCTTGGTCTCATCCGGATTCAACGATTCTTCCCCTTCCCGGACGGCCCGTTTGAATTCGTGGATGCCGCGCCCCAAGCCGCGCGCCAGCTCCGGAATCTTTTTGGCGCCGAAAAGGAGCAGTAATACCAATAAGATTAGAATGATCTCCTGTGCGCCGAAATTACCGAACATCAATACCTCCTTCTTTCTTTACGTAATTAAGCCCATCAACCGCTCCCCGTCAAGCCGCCTACAGATACCACCAGCGGAAATAAACCAGCACCAAAACCACCATCAAAAGTGAGACGAAATTGAGTTTGATTAAAAGCCCGATGGTGAAGGTGATGGTGAACAAATTGAGCGTTGTGGAATCGAACCCGATTTCCACCGAGCGGGAAAAAAGGGTCTTGGCGGCGCCATCCGGCAAAAAGGAGCCGATGATTTCCCCCAAAAGCCCCCCCAAAATCGCCCCCAAAAGCAAAGCCACCGTCAAAAGCCAGGCCTGCGGTTTTCTCATCTGCCTCCCGGGTTTGCGTTAATCGTTTCCACCCGCCTACGCCAACACCATCCCGGCGAAGCGGGCCACCATCGAAAAGAAAACCCCCGCGCCGTCGGCGCTCCCCAAAATCCCCTCCGCCGCCCGGTCCGGATGGGGCATCAAACCCATCACGTTGCCGGCGGAGTTGACGATGCCGGCGATGTTGCTCAAGGAGCCGTTCGGATTTGCTTCTTCCGTGACTTTTCCCTCCCGGTCGCAGTAGCGGAACAGAATCTGCCCGCCCGCCTCCAGTTTTTTGATTTCCTCCGGCGTGTTGTAGTAACAGCCGTCCCCATGGGCCGTCGGCATTTTCAAAACCTGTCCTTTTTGATAGACGTTCGTAAAAGCGGTGTCGTTTTTCTCCACCCGCAGATAAACCGGGCGGTGGACGAAGCGCAGCGAACGATTGCGTAAAAGCGCCCCGGGCAAAAGCCCCGCTTCACACAGAATCTGGAAGCCGTTGCAAATGCCGATTACGATGCCGCCGCGCATCGCAAAATCCGCCACCTCCCGCATAATCGGCGAAAAACGGGCGATGGCCCCCGTGCGCAAATAATCGCCATACGAAAACCCTCCGGGCAGGATGATGACGTCGCAATTGTTCAGGTAATGGTCTTTGTGCCACAAATAAACAACCGGCTGCTTTAAAACGTCGGCCACAACGTGGTAGCAGTCATAATCGCAGTTGGAGCCGGGAAAGGTGACCACGCCGAATTTCACCGTTTATCCCCGTTTTCCAATTCCACTCTGAATTCCTCGATGACCGGGTTGGCCAAGAGCTTGCGGGCCATTTCGACCAGTTTTTCCTCCGCCTCCTTGGGACTTTTGGCCTCCAGCTCGACTTCGAAAACCCGCCCGGAGCGCACGCCGGCGACCTGTTTGTAGCCGAGATTCAAAAGCGCCTTCTGGATGGTGGCCCCCTCCGGATCCAAAACCCCCGGCTTCTTTTTGACGAAGACCTTACCCTTCATAAACTTAAAATAAGAAAAGCAGGCCGGATTGCCAACCCTAAAAAAATTTTGGCAAACCGCCAACAAAATTCGATCTTCCTGCGTAAGATTTGGCAGTTAACATAAAACGGTCGTCCTGTCCCCACCGGGAGGCCGAAGAAGCGGGTAATCCCGGAAGGTTCGGGTTTATTGTTTTTTGAACGTTAAACAGCGGAGGGTCTATTTATGCGCTTTTTGAAGGTAGCAGCGACGGCAGCGGCCTTGTTTTTGCTTGTGCAAAGCGCCTGGGCCAAAACCGACACCGTGCGGATGATTGACTTTGCCTTTGTCCCGGCCAGCATCACCGTCAACCCCGGGGATACGGTGGTTTGGAAATCCACCCAGCAGTGCTGCATCATGCACACCTCCACCCGCTCCACCGGCCCGATGACCTGGAACGCCAGCGTTCCGCTCAACAGCACCTTTAACTTGCAGTTCAACCAGCAGGGTACCTTCAGCTACGTCTGCACCCCCCACCAAGGGATTGGCATGACCGGCAGCGTCACCGTCGTTTCAAAGGTGCCTTCGCTGGGCTGGCTGGGGCTCGCTTTTCTTCTGTCCAGTCTGGCCGCGGCCACTCTTTGGATTTTGGAAAACCGGAGAAAAACGGCCCTTTAGGTCGTCCCAAGGGTGCAAACGTTTCGGCGGCGGCGCCCCGCGGCAAAAGAAGTTCCGTGTCCGCTTGAACCCGAATCAACGGAGGGAATGAAAGTATGCGTTGGGTTAAAACCGTTTTTGTCTTGCTGGCTGTGTTCTTGTTCGCCCAAACCGCCCGGGCCAAAACCGACACAGTGCGAATGATTGATTTTGCCTTCATTCCGGCCAGCATCACCATCGCCCCGGGAGATACGATTGTCTGGAGGTCCACCCAGCAGTGCTGTCTTTTGCACACCTCCACTCGTTCCACCGGGCCGATGACCTGGAACGCCGTCGTTCTATACTGCTCCCCATTAGTGACAGGGTAGGATGAATGGAGTAGATTGTGGCTGAATTCACAAGGAGGATTCAGCGATGCGGAAGCGGGTCTTTGACGGCAAGACCAAAGCGAAAGTAGTTTTGGAGGGGTTGCGGGGGCG
>DATLYY010000055.1 GCA_035574275.1 Verrucomicrobiia bacterium | reverse complement strand
CACCCCCCCCGCCGCCGTTACCCGCACTCCCCGATGTCCCCGCCAAGCCCTCGCTTGCCGCATACCCTCCCCCCGTAATCGTATATCCCGAACCGCCCGCTCCATCCGCACCGTTTGCCCCGCTGGTTCCGTTTCCACCGTTCCCGCCCGCCAATCCGGGATCTCCGGACGGTCCCGGCGGTCCGCCCGGTGTGCCGATGTTGCCGGGATTTCCCGGTTGGCCGTTGTTTCCCGGTGACCCTCCCTGTCCTCCCATTCCGCCGTTTCTTCCGCAGGCCGAAAATCCGGGCGCCCCCCCCGGCCCCGGCCCAAAACCGTTGCACACACCTTCTCCGCCCGGTCCGCCGGGGCCGCCGTTGGTTCCGGGACCGCCGTTGCCTCCGGCTTGACCGTCCAGACCGGTTCCGGGCATAACACTGTTGTAACGAACGTAAAGCGGACCGTTCCCGTTCACCACCCGGATGCCAAAGCCGGTTCGTTCGCTGGCGTTGGTTGTTGAAACAATGGCAAAACCTTCGAGATGGGTCTCAACCGTGATGTTCGAGGCCAAAACTGCCGTGCCTGTATCGGAGACGGTCGTCGTATTGGCTCCCGAACGCCCCCAGCCGGGCGGCCCGTCGTACTGGCCGTATAAACTGACGCCGTCAGCCATTGAAACGGTTCCGATGTACGTCCCTCCCGCCACGTACACGTGCGCCCGCCCGGTGGAATCCGCCAGAAAAATTCCCCGCGCGATCGTCGCCACCGGTGAAAGCATCGTCCCCGGATTGGCGTCGTTCCCCGCCGCGCCGGAAACGAAAACCGCGATGGCCGTGTCCCCGTCAATCCCGTCCCCGTTGATATCTTCGTAGTACGGGTCCGGATAGTCCGAACAATCGGCAAAGGCTGCCGCCGGAAAAATCAAACCCGAAAGAAATACCGCCAGAACTCCTGCCCGAATTCTCATAAACCTCCCGCAATTTGTTTTTAACCTGCCCTATTAGTATAGCCCCCCCTTCCCCTCCGCGCAAGCAAATTCCCTTCCCCTGCCTTTGTAGGGGCGGGTTTTACACGGTCGCCAAGGGCGACCCTAACCCGCCCGCCTTTGTTTTGTTGTAGGGCGGGTCCCCGTGCCTGCCCGCATTTGTCTTTGTTTTCGTAGGGGCGGACCTTGTGTTCGCCCGTTCTTATTTTTCGTCTTTCGTAGGGGCGCGTTGCCACGTGCCCTGTTTTCCGGATGGGGCCGGGCGGACGAATCCCTAATCCCTGTCTTTCTTGTCCCCTCTCCTTGAGGAGAGGGTCAGGGAGAGGTTGCCTTTTTGTCCCCCTTGCCAAGGGGGACGAGGCCGACTTGTCCCGAGCGAAGTTGAGGGAAGGCCGGAAGGGGTGTCTTTAATTTTTCTTGTCCCCTCCTTACGAAGGAGGGGATTAAGGGGAGGTTCAACGCTTGGCCTGACCAAAGACGGTGTCCCTGTCTTGTCCCCTCTCCTTGAGGAGAGGGTTAGGGAGAGGTTGCCTTTCCTGCCCCTCGTTTTACTTGGGTTGTGCCGGGCGGACGAATCCCTAATCACCAATCACTGTATTTGAAAGGGGGGTGTTTTGTAGGGGCAACTCCCCCGCTTGTGGTGAGCGTAGCCGAACCATGGTTGCCCGCCTTTGCGTTTGTTTTTGTAGGGGCAGGTCTTGTGCCTGCCCGTTTTTGCCTTTGTCTTTGCAGGGGCGCTTCGCGAATCCCCCATCCCCCCTCTCCGTGCCGGAGAGGGGGCCAGGGGGTGGGGTTGCAAAATCGCCTCAACTTCGGAGTGAACGGTGCGGGGTGGGCCATTGGTAGAGGGCTGCATCTCGGCCCCGAAAGGAGAAACCATTGCTCAAACGCTTAACCCAACTCTTCACCCGGAAAAAATACCCGGAATTCGAAGCCGCCCTGAAACTTCAACGCCCCAAAAAACTTATTCCCAAAAAACCGGGGGCATTTAGGGAGCCAAATTCGGATGTCTTTCGCTTTCAAAATTGGGATCGCCGGACTCGTTTGGAATTTTACCGCTTTCTGCGCGACCACGTCCCGATTTTGAATTCCGTCATCTGGACGTGGACTCGTCTTTGCGCCGCGCCAAACCGGTTGGAAATCACCGGTGAAAACGGGCAAAAAACGAAAGCCCAAAAACTTCTCCGCGCCCTGGACGAGCGGCTTTATCAGTTCCCCTTCGCCCGCTTCGGCGGCACAGATGCGGTGCTGGCGCAGTTTTTTAACTCCCTTTTCACCCTCGGCGCCGTCGCCGGCGAAATTGTTTTGAATGCGAGCAAAACGCAAATCGAACAATTTTTCTTCATCGACCCCGCCACCTTGGGCTTCGTCTGGGACAAATCCGGCCACTGCCGGATTTTTCAGCAAACGGAAGCGGGGGAAAAACTTTTGAACCCCCACTCGGTTTACTACGCCGGGCTGGATGCCGAAATGCAAAATCCCCACGGCCGCTCCATCCTCGGTTCGATTCCCTTCGTGGCGAAAGTCGAGCAGTCGCTGGTGGCGGATATGCAAAAAACGATGAAGAACGCCGGCTACAACCGCATCCACGTCAAAATCAAGCCGCCCGAAAAGCGGGAGCTGGAAACGGACGAAACCTATCTCGAACGGGCCAATAAATATTTCGATGACACGGTGAAAGCCGTGAAAGACCTCCAGCCGGAGGACAACCCGGTGACCTGGAACGACGTGGAAATCGAATACATCGGCCCCAAAGGCCCGCTATCCTCGTCCGAATCCTGGTACATCACCCACAAGGCGATGATCGAGGACATCTGTGCTGGAACGCATCTCGACCCGTTCCTATTGGGCTATTCGTACGGGACGACGCAAACCTGGGCCCGCTTCAAATACGAGCTGGTCTTGCGTCAAGTCACATCCGTGCAAAGAATCGCCAAACGCTTTATGGAATGGATTTATAATCTCGAACTCGCCCTGAACGGCATCGACAACCTGAAAGCCGAATTCCATTTCGACAACCGCAAAAGTTTCGACCTGCTCGAAAACGCCCGAGCCGAGCAGATGAAGCTGGATACGCTGATAAAAAAACAAACCGCCGGTTACATCACCGCGGAAGATGCCCGAAAGGAGGCCCAACAATGACCTTCACCTAATTCCTGATTGGTAGGGGCACGGCGAGCCGTGCCCCCGTAACACTATCTGGCGAAGAATAAAATGAACGGAGATTCTCCTCCAAAAATTCAAAAAGACCCTTATTGGCAAAAGGCCAAGTACGACCCTCGCTTTTTTGCCTGCACATACCTGCAGACCGGCCTGCACCGGGGTCAGGCCCTTTGGCTTAAGCGGTCAGAACAAAACGAAAACCTGCTCCACGCGGGGAACCGCTGGGGCAAGGGGGAAGTGCAAGCCGTTAAATTCCTGCACCGCGCTGTCTTTCAGCCGGTGCATCTGGGGCCCTTTCGCTGGGCCTGTCGCCGTGCGGGTTCAAAATTCGAATACCGCCTGGTCAACGTTAGCATCACGCAAAACCAAGCGGAACTCGTGTTCCGCAAAATTCTTCGCCGGATTCGAGGCAACCGTTTTCTGGAATCTTTGGTTGCTGAACAAAAACGCACCCCCTTCCCCCTGCTGCGGTTTGAAAACGGGTCGGAAATCTCCGCCCGCACCACCCAGCGCAAAGGGGAATACCTGCTGGGCGAGGGCTACGACTTCATCAACTTCGATGAAGCCGCCTTCGACCCGGCGGGGGAATATGTCGCGGACAAAGTGTTGGCGTTACGCTTGGCCGACCGCGGCGGCATGCTGGATTTCACCTCAACCCCGAAAGGCAAAAACTGGTTTTACCGCCGCGCCCAAAAATTAAAAAGAAATCCCTACTGGGGTTACGTGCAACAGGGCGACTCCCGCGAAAACCGCTACATAAACCAACACTTTTTGAAAAAATGGATGCAGAACTCCCCCGAACTCCTGATTCGCCAGAATGTTTATGGCGAATTTGTCGAAGACGAGGAGAGTTTGCTTTCAAATTTGGAAATCGAGGAAGCCCTCGCCGCCTCCAAGGGCCTCTCCCCGCCCGTCGAGGGACGAAAATACGCCGCCGGCTGGGACTTGGGGCGCAAAATCAGTTTCACAACCGGGGCGATTTTGGACGTAACCGAAAAACCATGCCAGCTCGTGGACTGGGTTCGCTTCCGCCACAAAAGCTGGGAGCAGGTTTTTCAAACGATTCGGCAGAAAAAACGGGACTACCCCGGTCCCTTGATACTCGACGCGACGGGACTGGGGGACGTGGTGCTGGACGAACTGAAAGACATCAAGCCGGAGGGGTTCAAATTCACCCAAAAAACGAAAAACGCCCTGCTTATGAATTTCAAGCGCGCCCACGAAAAGCGCGAACTCGCCTATCCCCATCTCGAACAATGGGAGGACGCCGACAATCTCTGGACGTTGAAATCGGAATTGGAATCCTTGACTTGGGAAAACGACAACCGCCAGGCCGATTTCTTCTTCGCCCTGGCCTTGGCCCTGTGGGTTTGCAGACCGAGGGAGGAAATCATTCTGCCGTACGGAAAATGGGCCAAAATCTAATGCCCCTGTTTTTCCGTAGGGGTGGGCCTTCATCTTCACCCTTGGCGCTTTTTGTAGGGGTGAACCTTCAGGTTCACCCGGGCGAATCTAAAGATTCGCCCCTACGCTTTTGGGCCGGCATAGGGATACGCCTCTGCCGTTTCCACCAACCCCTTGCGAACAGGGTTGTGAAAAATGTAATCGGCCACCTTCTGTAAATCTTCCGATTTCCGCACCGCGTGGTCGTAGAATCCCCGTTGCCACAATTTTTCGTGGGTGGCGGATTTGAACCGAAAAGCGCTGCGGCTTTTGAGATGGCGGACGAATTCCGAAACCGTCACCCCGGAATCCTGGGGTGAAATCAAAAGGTGCAGATGGTCGGGCATCAGGCAATACGCCAAAAGGTCGTAGCGAAATTCATCCGCGCATTCACGCAGGATCGAAAGAACCGTTTCGGCCGTCTGCGCGCTCTTAAAAACTTCCCGGCGTTCGTGGGTGCAGAGGGTGAGCGAGTAGGCGTGGGGGGCGGCATAATTGAGCCGCGGCAACCGCAGCGAATTTTTTCGCCGTTTGGAAGGCACGGCGGTTTTATTCGATCTCCCGGCCGTTAAATGCAAATATAGTTATGTTTTTACGGATGTCTTGTAACGTGGGGGAAAACCTTCAACTTCGCTTTCGGGGTCTCCGTTGCGCTGAACCTCCGGATTCGCTTCACCGTCGGGGTTCGCTCCACCTTCGGGGTCTCCGTAGGGGTGGGCCTTCATCTTCATCCTTGGCGCTTTTTGTAGGGGTGAACCTTCAGGTTCACTCCCACGTTTTGATTGTTTTGTTTTCGTAGGGGCAGGTCTTGTGCCTGCCCGTTTTTAGACACAATTCACCCTTTCCCGGCAAAACAATCCCTCCCTGCTTATTCGCCGCTCGAAAAGCTGTTTCTAATGGCAGAAAGATAATGAACCGAAAAAGAGGGTCAATAAAAAAGTGGCTATTTATTGCAAACCCTATAGAAACATCCCCAATGCGAGCGCGAAGTGATGGTGCGGGGACTAATCCCTCTTCACTAATCCCTAATCCCTGTATTTTAAAGGGGACACCGGTTTCCGTTCCTGCTTCCGTCTTTGAGGGTCGGGAAAATCCGGAAAGGGCCTCGTGTCCCCCGTTTTTTTCAACGAACAGCTTAACGTTTTTCAATCGTCAGGGACTGTTTCCAAATGCAATCTCGTGCCAGTTCGCGCCGTCGGAAACGATGGTTACGTAGTTGCCCGGAGTGAAGAGATACCGCAGCGAACCGTAGTCAATTTTCTCGTCGAGGTACGGGTCAATCACAACTTGTGGGGTGGCTGTGTAAAAGGCGCGCTTGATGGTGTAGGTCCGTCCCTTGATGCCGGCGGCCGTCGGCAGATTTATGGTGCAGACGGTGTCCGGAGCCACCGCGGCGTAGTCCACGATTATAATGCTCTGAAACTTATCCAAAGTAAGGCCGCAGTCCGTCTGCGTCACCTTGGTAAGATTCAAGGTAACAGACCCGTCCACCTGCAGAGGCCCTGTGGTGACGTCTCCGCTCGGCCCTATCTTCATCGGCGTGGAATAGCCGCCCCCGGCGATTGGCAGCCGCCACTCCGTCAAATTGCCGGTCTGTCCCATCGCCCCTTCAATTATAAGCGGCGTTTGGGAGGGGCCGGGGGTTTTCAGCACCATATTTTTGGCGTTCATTGCGCCGCCGGCGCCAACGGTGAGCAAAGGCACGGAGCTCGGATCCAAAACCTCCACCAGATTCGCCGTCTGCCCGGTGGAACCTTGAATCTTCACGGTGGGATTGGTGCCCACACCATCGTCGAGGACGATGAGCTCGTCATTGGCCAAAACACCGGACACTTGCAACTGGCCGGTGGCGCCAAAAGAGGCCAGCCCCAACCCGTCGCTGTTTTTTATCTCCACCAAATTCGCCGTCTGCCCGGAAGAACCCTGAATCGAAAGCGGCGTTTGAATGGGGCCGGGGCTTACCAAAACCATATTTTTGGCGTTCATTGCGCCCGCCACGTTTACATCGCCGGTTATCGTCCCTCCCCTCGCCCCGTCCACCGTGCCGACCCGGAAGGAATGCGGGGTGGAATTGAGCATCGCCCGGGGCGAAAGCTCCGGGTCGCTGTTCACCACGATTCCCAGCCAGCGCTCCGGCTCGGTTTGCGTCGCCGCCAAAGCCGCCTGCAAATCCCCCGTCGCCGTCCCCTGCCCCACGCCCAAGATGACGTCCAGAATCCCGGCGCTCAAAGTCCGGCTGAACGTTTCCGTGTAGAGCGGCGTCCCCCCCGTCGGCGCGGTGTAAATATGGACCTGCACGGTGACGCCGCCGTTGACCGGATTTCCGCCGGCATCTTTCAGCACCCCCTGCAGCCGGACTCCGGGAAACAAGCTCACCTGCCCGAATACGGCGGCAAACAGCAAGAGGATGCCGCCCGCCAGCAAAATCTGCAACCGTCTCATCGCTCCTCCTTTTGGTTTGGTATTTCCATTTCTAATCTCGAACGCCCGTTTTCAACCTTTTTTTGTCCCCCTTGCCAAGGGGGACGAGGCCCGCAGGGCCGGAGGGGGTGTTTTCGTAGGGGCGGCTCCCCGTGGCCGCCCGCCTTTGCCTTTCGCATTCGCAGGGGCGGCTCTTTAGATTCGCCCCGGGTGAACCTTCAGGTTCACTCCCACGTTTTGATTTTTTTGTTTTTGTAGGGGCAGGTCTTGCGCCTGCCCGTTTTTTGACACAAGACAACGCTTGCGGCGCAACCTCCCTCCGTCCGCCGCTTGAAAAGCTGTTTCTAATGGCCGAAAGATAACCAACTAAAACGAGGGGTCAAGAAAAAAGGCGGGTGGCAACCCGCCTTTTGTTTTATTGCGAGGTATTTGAAGTTACGGCTTTTGCGCGCGGAAGTTCAAATCGCCGCTCTGGTTGGTCAGGGTGACCCGGATGGTCCAGTTGCCGGTTACGCCGGTGGAGGTGGCAAAGGTGCCGTTGGAGGCCAAATTGCCGCTGTAAACCTGCGTGCCGTTGTTGTCCAGAATCACCAAAGTGGCCGACCCTGCGGAAATGACGCAGGACTGGTTCACGTTGGCCGAAGTACCGGTGTTCTGCCAGGTGTAATTCAGGGTGGAGGTCACGTTGTTGACCCCCGTGGCCTGCAGCTGGAAGTTGTCGGGAGCGTTGGATATCTGGGGCTGGAACGGCGCCAGCGAGTTGTTCTTGCTCCCGCCGCATCCGCCAATGACCACCAGCGCAAAAACGAGAAATGCGCCAAAGGCGAAATACTTGGATTTCATTGTTTGATTCCTCCTTCTTACTCTATTTATCGGCAACCCAGAAATATGACTTTAATCATATTTTAGGGGGCGCTCCAAAAACAAAAAATCCGGCCCCGTCACGGGTCTGCCGTAACGGGACCGGATGTCGAACGCCCACATCCTTGTGGGCGTCTAAAAACTTAACGCTTGACCTGCCGGACGGTCACCTTCGGCTCTTCCCGCTCGGTCACGCCGCCCCAGGTAGTGGGGGTTGTGCCGGTCGCATCGGTCGTGCCGGTGATGGCCCGGTGAACAAACGGGGCCACCAAGCCGCCGATGATGGGGCCGACCCAGTAGGGCCACTGGTTGGTCCAGTTGCCGGAACCGATGGCGGAGCCAAAAGCCCGCGCGGGGTTGAAGCCCCCTCCGGTGAGCGGTCCCGCTACCAGGGTGCAGAAACCAAGGGCGCACCCGACCGCCAGAGGCCCGACCGAAATGGAGGTCCGGTGGGTGACGGTCAAAGCCAGCGCCGTGGTCACAAAAATGCAGGTGAAGAGCGCCTCGACGAAAACCCGGCCGAAAAGTCCCACCCGCCCGTCGGCGATGGGGGCTCCCAGCTTGACCGGCTGCCAGACCGCAGTCGGGAAAATCGAGCGCAGAACCAGCCCGGCGATAATCGCCCCCGCCAGCTGCGCGACGATGTAAATCACCGCCGTCTGCGTCGAAATCCGCCGGGAGGCCCAGTGCCCGAGCGTCACCGCGGGGTTGATGTGTCCGCCGGAGGCGCTGGTCGTAAGGGCCAGAAGCGCGGTGAAAACGAAACAGTTGGCCAGAGCGATGCCGACCCAGGAAACCTCCCCGCGGGTCAAGGCATTGGCGCAGACCACGCCCGCCGCCGTGGCGACGAAAATGAAGCTGGCGACCATTTCGGTCAGCGCCGGTTTGAACGTTTTATCCATAACCCCTCCTTTTCTAAGGTTGGTTTGGGCCGGACGGCAAACGGGGCCGGTTGGCTGCCGGTGCAAAACGGATGTTTAGGCGGCTGCCCCCCTTGCAAGTCCAACCAATTAAGGATTATCGGAATCCGGGCCGGAAACTTAAACCCCCAAAACAAAAGGGACGGGCCTATGGACCCGTCCCTTTCTTCCCGAGCGCAAATTTACGTTCGCCGGGACCTCCGTGCCGCTTTCACGACGCGGCGGCATTCCGGCCGCTTGAAACGGATGCCGCCGGCATCCCTTCCATCCCGCGGGTTGGTGTTATCCCCCGTTGGTAATTCCCTTCCCGTCGGCCTGCGGGCTTCCTGTCCGGAACGGTTGGAACTGCTTGGGACAACCGGCCCGGCATGGGGAAGGCGGAAGGCAATTTGCGTTTCGGGACTGAAAAATTGAATGTCGTTTCCCTCAATCATCGCCCGCCGGCACCCCCGCTTTGGTTCCGTCCCGCGCCCGTTTGGGACGGCGGGAGGAGAGCCCCCGGGGCCTTCGGCCGAAAGGTAAGGTGAAGCGAGAGCCTTTGGCCCCGGAGGGAGCGTGGGTACGGTGTTTCCGTTGGCAGGAAATGCAGGGTGGTGCGGTGGGCGTAGGAAGTTCGAATTTTTGCTTGCGACAGGGAGATGACGGGCAAATGCCCGGGCGATTCCTCCCGCCGGGCAGGTCCCTCCGCCCCCTTTGGCCGTCAATTTTCTTCCCCTTCTCCATTTCATCGCAAAGCCAGATTAAGCGATGAGGTGAAGGTTTCAAATGACGGAAATCAAGCGGACGCTTGATTTCCGTCAAGTTCCCCTTGACAACCCCAATCCCCATCCCATATTACCATCAAGACAAAGGACTAAGGGATGAGATAATGAAGCTCATACTCTCGATCGGACTCTTCCTCCTCGCATTTGCCTCTTTGTCCTTTTCCCAGCCCCCCGACCCGCGGGATTCCATCATATTGGAATCCAAGACAGTTGCCCCCGGCTTCTATCTAGGTTCATCCTCTGATACCGCCGCTTACTTGTATATTAAGGTTTTCATAACCAACAAGGATTCGCTCTCCTATATGGTTTTGCCGCTCTTAGAGACCTCCATTTCCGGGGGTGCCTATGCGACACTTGCCCGGCCTCGAAGCTTTTTAGGCATGGTTTCACCCTTGACCAACACCTTGCGTTATTACACAGATATCAGCTATGGAAGCTATACCAGCACTAGTCCGGATACTTTTGCGGTGGCGGCCGGCTTCGATGGGGTCGACCCGAGTACCATAGAGCCCCCCAATGTTGCCCGCAAGGCAGTTTGGGAACTGAAATTCGACTCCGTTTTGTTTGCGGCTGGATCGTTTGAACTGGATTCGACAAGAATCGCAAACCTCCCTGCAACTTTTACCACAATGGCGCCCGTGGATTTGACGGTCAACTTTCTCAAAAGCATCATAACCGTCCCATCCGCTCCCAAAGGGGATTTGAACTGGGATTTGGCCGTAACTTTTGCCGATGTCGGCTTTATCTTGAACTGCGTTTTTTTCGCAATCCCTCCGCCTCCCGGATCTTCCGCCTGCGACCTTAACTGTGACGGGCTGTCCACCCCGGCCGACATCGTTTTGGAATTGAATGCGGTCTTCTTATCCAGACCTTTTCCCTGTTGAATAAAATTTTGAAGAACGTGGCGGAAGAACAGACAACTTAAACCTTCAAAAGGGGGATTTATGTTCAGTTCACAACCCAAGCTTTCGGTGGCAATCAAAGCCATTTTCGTTCAGCTTGAACTGGTTATTTGCTTTGCGTTCGGATTACCCGATTTGGCTTACGCCACCTGTTCTTTACCGGACACAATAAAAACGGATACCACAATATCCGGCACCTGCGCCCTTGTGAAAGACCTTTTCATCAACCCCGGTGTGACTTTAACAATTATTCCACCTTGTACGCTTTTTATGACCGCCCGTTCGGACGCAAAAAATCTGGGTTCCGACCCTTCACGCATCGAGATTTTAGTGAAGGGTGGCCTCCGAGTATCAGGCAACAGCGGTCCAAACGGCATGGTGGTCTTTCGTTCCGATTCCGGGAGGGCGGGAGATTGGTATGGAATAAGAAGTGTCGATTCATCCGCCAAAGTATTTGTAGGGTATGCGACACTATCTGGATGGAGAAATAGCAGTATTGTTTTTTTTGACCAACGTAGCTCCATGCTCGATTCAGTGCAACTCATTCGAAAGGTGGAGAAATCACGCCATAGCAAATACTTTTGAAAACGATTCTTTGGATAGTGCATTTGACCCTTCAACGCTCTCTGAGACCCCGGATAATATCCTAATATTAGGGAATACTTTTTTGGGCAGTAATGAGGCGGTGCGATTCACTCATCATTTCGGAGTAGTGATAGATAGCAATAAGTTTTTGAACCAGGAAAAACTTTCCGTTAAATTTGATGACTATCAAGGGACAATAACCCGGAATTACTTCTATGCAAACGGGGGTACGCAGGCTATTCGAGCTTCTGGAGCTGGATTTGACGACTCGGCAGTAATTGCACAAAATACGATTGAAGGATATTACAGTCGTGCACACATTGATATCTTTGGTAGCCATCCTCCTCTTGGAGGTTTTCATATTCGGAAAAATAAATTTATTACCGGCAGGGCAACAGGTATTTCACCATTTGGTTTGATAACAGCAATTGTTGGATCTGGAGTGGCTAATTATAAGTTATTTGGCCGAAATAACTTTTTTACAGGTTTTGATTCCGCTGCTATCTCTTCTTTTGGTGGATTTCTGCCATTGCAGGGTGATGATTTTGGAAATACTGGAGCCGGTTCACCGGGAAACAATGTCTTTCTCCTGCCTTGTAATTCCAATGCCAAGGCGATTAAGCGCATTGGCGGGCAAGCCATCCCGGCTGAAGGTAACTGGTTCGGAACTTCTACCCCGGACAGTAGCTCCCTTCTTGAAGGCCAGATAGACTTCCGCCCTTTTCTCACGGCACCGCCCATATCGGTTTCCGGGGATATTTGCAGAAACTCCGCTTGGGGGCCGGGAGGCGTTAACGTCAACGGAGACGTGCGAATAAAGCCGGGAACGACGTTGACGATTGAGCCGGGCACTACAATATCGTTGCAAAGCAACTACGATTTTGAGAAAGCAGGTGTTGACACAGGCAAATGTGAGATAATCGTGGAAGGCGGCGGCCAATTTGTGGTTAAAGGCACGCAAGCTAATCCAGTTAAATTTATTTCCTCCCGAACGGAAGATTCGGCTGGAACGAATGATTGGCAGGGAATAGTAATCAAGCCGGGCGGTGTCTTTGCCTGCAGCAACGCCGTCATCCGCCACGCCTACGCGGGGATTGAAGATTCTTCGGTTTTCAACCACACGATCCAAAATGTAAGGATTGGACGCTGCAAGATGTACGGTATTCTGGCGGTGGACACGGACAGTTTGACCATCCGGGGCTGCCGGGTGGATTCTGTGAACAGTGAACCAGGAGGAACCGGAATTAAGGTGCATTCTGGCAACTCGGCTAAGGGGGCGAAGCTAATTGCGGATACGGTTCGTTTTTGCTATTACGGGATCATTAACTCTAATAACCCTGGTCCGATTGATAGCTGCCTGGTGCTTGGAGACAGCACCGCCACCCTCGTCAGCGTCACTGGAATACTGCACGGGGGAGGCGAAGCCCCGTATTACTTGACCGTTGCCAACACCACGGTGAACGGCTATTTCTCCGGCCAGCATTTTTATAACTTCATTCTGGGACGGGCTTCCCTTTCCAATTGTTACTTTTCCACGAATCAGGGCTCACCTCGTTCACCGGTTGGCATCAGAAATTATAGAGGCAAATTACTAAAAGTTCGAACAAGTAGCATTTATGAATGGGGCTTGTATGGCGTACTTACCGACCATTTCGACGCAGTTCCTGATTTGGGAGTCTATCCTTCGGACGATGGCTACAACGGCCTGTATACTTCTATGGGTGGCAGCTCTTGGAAATTTGTTTATGATTCGGACTGCGGCAGTTGTTCAACGCCGATTATCAAAGCCGAAAATAATCAATGGTACACGGCGCCTCCCTCCAGCCGCTTTTCCCCCAATGTGGATCGCAATCCCTATCTGCCGGTGGAACCGCCGCCAAAGTTGATTGCGCAGCAGGAAAGGGAGAAGGAAAACCTGCCGAAACCGATAATGCTTTATCAGAATTATCCCAACCCCTTCAACCCCACCACGCTGATTCGGTTCAATCTGGAAAAGCCGGAGCGGGTGAATCTGGAGATTTTCAACATCTTGGGGCAGAAGGTGCGGACGATGGTTCCGGGAGAGGAGTTGGCCGCCGGGCCGTATACCTTCCTTTGGGATGGGAAGGATGACCGGGGGAGTCCGGTCTCCTCGGGAGCATACTTTTATAAGTTGCGAACGCCCACGTTCTTGAAATCCAAGAAAATGATGCTGGTAAAGTAGGAGGGGAAGATGAAAAAGATAGGATTGACGATTTTAGCGATTGTTTCATTGACGATTGGAAATATCTGGGCTGGTGAAATACGGCAGAACGTTGGAGATGCGGCTTTCGTCTCAAAGGCCGAGCAAACCCAACAGGAAATCTTCAAGTTCGACCTGCCGGAAATACCGGAGGGGAGCCGGATTGACTTTGCGGGGCTGATTCTCCACGTTCAGCGGGATTCGACAAGGGGCGACTATCTTTCGTTCAAACTTTCGCCGATAACCAGCGACTGGACGGCCTCTTCAATTCAAGGCGGGCAGGTTTTATCCGTGGATGAAACTACACCCGCCTATGCCGTGGCGGATGTGAACCGGAGCGACAAAATCGAGTTGGATATCACGCAGTTGGCAGCCTCCTGGTTCAAGGGGGAAAAGACCAACCGGGGATTTATTCTGGCAACCGAGTTTCCGGAGGAACAGACCAAGTTTGCAGCCAAGTCGAACGTCGGTGCCAAAGCCGAGCTGGTCATCTACTACACCGGGCCGGAAAAGAAATAGCAGAAATTCAATACGCAAAAAGCCCCCCTTTGAGGCGGCTTTTTGTTTCAGGTCAAGCTGACGGGGGAAATCGTTTCGAGGGCGGCCGGGTTTTCGATGAAAATTTTTGCCTTGGTGACCCGGATGATTCCCCGGCGGGCCAAGGCATGAAGGGTGCGGGAAAAGGTCTCCGGCGTGGTGCCGATCATCTCGGCCATCTCCTTGTGGAGCAGCGGGACTTCGACCGGTTCCCCCGGCTTGTATTTCTCCAGTTTGCCGACCTGCCCGCCGTGCAGAAACAGAAGCAGCCGGGCCGTGCGCTGGCGCACCGATTCCTGGGCCATTGCCACCATCTGGTCTTCCGAATGGCGCATCTCCCGGGCCATTTTGGACAGAAGCGAAAGCGAAAGTTCCGGCGACCGGCGCAAAAGCCCCAAAAACGTCTCCTTGGAAATCGCGCAGACCGTGGAGGGTTCGCCCGCCTCCGCCGTGGCGGCGTACGGCTCGCCGGCCAAAAGCGCCCGGTAACCGGTGACATCTCCAGGCCCCAAAAGGCGGATGACCAACTCCTCTTTGCGGCGGCCGGTTTTGAAAAGCTTCAAAAGCCCCGAACAAACCTGGTAAATGGCGGCGACCTCCTCCCCTTCGTAGAAAACCGATTCCCCCCGCCCGTAGTGACGCACGATTTTTTCCCGCTCCAGCCGTTCGAGATGTTCACCCGCCAAACCGCTGAAAATCGAACCCTGGTCGTCGCCGCAAACTTTGCAGAGAATCTCGTTCGCTTTCATCTCATTCCTACCCGCGCCTGCTCAAAGATAGAGCTATAAACGCATTTGGCAAGCCGCTTTTGCTTTTCTCAAACGAAGCTCGGAAGGTCGCTTTCCGGAGAAGTCTTCAGACCTCCATTTCTTTGCAAACCGTTTCAGGCGGCCTTTCGGGTTGGATTTAAGGCCGGCCCGCAAGCTTTTCCCGCATAATAAATTGCGGGTTAATTTAAAGCTCTGGTTTCAGGCACGGCGGTTGCGGAGAAGGGACATGGAGGGAGTTGGCCCGGCTGGCGGGCAATGAAAGGACAACCATGACCGCGCGTGAACATCGCACCAACCTCCTTCTTTTGGCCACGGCCATCATTGTGGGGGTGATTCTTTTGGCCGTCGGCACGGCTGAAGCCGCCTGCCGCTAAGCCGGTTCTTCAACAAAACTCCGGGGGATTCTGATGAAAAAATGGATGCTTGAAGCCGGCCTTCTGGGCCTGCTTTTAATTTTCGCCTGCAATTCCAACAGTCCGGCCGGCCCAACCGGGGATTTGAACCCGCCGGGACCGAATCCAAGCCCGACTTATTGGGGAACCATTCTCGAAATTGAAGACGAAGGCACCCGGTTCAAATTCGCTGCCCATACGGGGGAGATTTTGAACGTCCGCACGGACAATAAGACCCAGATTTCTCGCGAAGAAAACAACGATTCCATCCTTTCCCCCGCCGATTTGCGCGAAGGGGATAAAGCGGAAATCGACGGCATTTATCAGGGATCCCAAAATGAAACCATAAAAGCCGAATATATCTATCTATACAAAGACCCCTAAGCGCGCTTGCCTTCAAGATTTCTATTATGACCCCGGTCATTGCAACCGCCGGGGTTTTTTGTTTGTATAATTGCCGTAAAACGGTTCTGTTCGAACCTAAACATACACAAAGGAGGTGCTATGCGCAGTTTGCTTTTCCTGGGGCTTCTGGCCGTTGCACTCTTTGTCTTCGGCTGCGGCTCCAATCAGGCCGGCAACGTTACCGGCCCCGCCGCCATTAACCAAACGGCCCAGCCGGTCACCCAGCAGCAGGAATTTGACTGGCAGGATGAGTTCATCGGCCCGCCCAAATATATTGAATTGGAGCGCCCCCCCGCACCAACGGCTCCGCCGGGAACCGTGAACGCCACCCCGGGCTTTTACGGCATGGTTTCCAACTTGAGCGCCGCGGGCTTTACGCTCACGTCGCCGGACGGCCGCACGTTAAACGTTACCACGACGCCGGAGACAAACGTGCTGTATCAGGGGTCGATGACCGACCTGGCCTCGAGCCCGCTTGAAAACGGGATGAATGTTTCCGTGAGCGGCACGGTGTCCGGCTTACCGGGACAAGCCCGCGTGCGGGCTTTGCTCGTGGTGATTAACAACAGCTTCACCAACCAAGGTCTGATTGCGGTGGATTGAGGAATCGGGATAAAACAAAACCGGCTTGGTTCCGCAAAAAGCGGCGCAAAGCCGGTTTTTTATTCCGTTTTCATTCCGGGAAGCGCATCCAGCATTTTGACCGCCTCGCCGATTTTGGCGACGGAGGCTTCGATCGACTCGAAGGCGGACAAGAGTTTCCCGCCGGGGTCGGCGATTTTTCCCTGGGTGATGGCCAGCTTGGCCAGCTGCGCCTTCCCCAAAATGGTCGCCGTGGCGTTGTTCAGCTTGTGGGTGAACTGGCTTACGATTTCATCCGTTTTTTCGGGGGTTTCCTCCGCTGAACCGGTGCCGAAAAGCCCGGGAAAACTCTCGTCCATAGTAATTTTATCGGAACAAACGGGAACCCCTTGAACGGAAAGGAAAAATGAGGTGCCGGGTCTTGGTCAAAAACCGGCTCCGATAAGGGAAGGACGGCCCGCGGCAGGCAGCTTTTGCCTTATTCCTCTTTTGTCCGAAGCCCTTCCAAGCCGCGCACCAGCCGGCTGTCCGGGAAGTTGGCCAGCCGTTCGAGGTTGAAACCGATTGCTTCCGGCGCGAGGGGGAGCCGGTATTTTTTCCGGCGGTTGTTCTCGATTTCAAACCTCCGCCCGAGCGCTTT